>NZ_JASATC010000016.1:0-112816 GCF_038440135.1 Pseudomonas sp. OTU5201
TATGGCCCCGCACCGGGGCCAACCCCAGCTCCTACAAGGCTCTTGGACCTCTCGCAACAGCTAAGAATGAATTCGCCCCACAGAGAACCCATCAGCCAAACATGAAAAAACCCGCCAATTGGCGGGTTGTTTCATTGGGTCGAACCTCAGACGCGGAACGCGCCGATCAGTTGCTTGAGCTGCGCCACCTGGCCGGACAGCTCACGGCTGGCCCGCTCGGTCTGGCTCGCACCGTCGGCAGTGCGCTCACCGGCATGGTTGATCTCGACGATGTTCTGGTCGATATCGTGGGCCACGGCGGTCTGCTGCTCGGCTGCGGCGGCAATCTGCTGGTTCTGGTCGACGATCATGCCCACCGCACCGAGGATGTTCTCCAGCGCCGCCTGCACCTTGCCAGACTGGCTGACGGTGCCATCGGCCATCTGGTGGCTGGCGTTCATCGCCTTCACGGCAGCGCCTACGCCACCCTGAAGCTTGATGATCATCTGCTCGATTTCCTCGGTGGACTGCTGGGTACGCTTGGCCAAGGTCCGTACTTCGTCCGCCACTACGGCAAAGCCGCGGCCTTGCTCACCCGCCCGGGCGGCTTCGATCGCCGCGTTAAGCGCCAGCAGGTTGGTCTGCTCGGCAATGCCCTTGATCACCTCCAGCACGCGGCTGATCGAGGCGCTGTCGGCGGCCAGTTGGTTGATCACGCTCACCGACTGGTCGATCTCGCTAGCCAGGCGCTCGATGCTGCCCAGCTGGGATTCCACCAGGGCGCGGCCGCTGACGGTTTCCTGATTCACGCTCTGCGCACTGTCCACTGCCGCAGCGGCGCTGCGCGCGACTTCTTGTGCGGTGGCCGACATCTCGTTCATGGCCGTGGCGACCTGCTCGATCTGGCTGCGCTGCCCGGCCACGGCCTGATTGCTTTCACCGGAGACCTGCTCCACGCGACCGGCCTGACGTTCCACTTCGGCCACGGTGTGGCCCACCAGCTCGATCAGGTCATGGATCTTCGCCACGGTGCCGTTGAACACGTGGCCCAGTTCGCCCAGCTCATCGCGGCTTTCGGCACGGAAGCTGACGGTCATGTCGCCGCCGGCGACCTGGTCCATCACCTTGCCCAGGCTCTTCAGGGTGGTACGCGTGGAGACGTAGAAGCCGCTATAGAGGTAGACAATGGCGAGGAACACCACTAGCAGGGCCACCACCAGCAGCACGGTCTGCACGCGCTTTTCGGCCAGGCGTTTTTCCAGCTCGACCTTGAGGAAGGCCAGTGCGCCGTCATTGAGCTGATAGGTCTTTTCCAGCGACGCCGTGACCTGGTCATAGAACTGCTGCCAGGGCGTGTCGAGGGTGTCGGCCATGATCACCTTGTCCTCGAACAGCGTGGCGCTCTGCTTGATGGTGTCGCGACTGGCGGCGGTCAGACCATCCAGCGCCTGGTGACCGCGCGGACTGCCGTCGAGGGCATCGGCGATCTTCAGACCGTACTCGGCGTTGAGCTTGTCCAGGTCCAGCAGCAAGTCGTCCAGCTTGGTGCTGGCCGCCGAATTGAGGAAACCCTGGCCGAGCGAATAGGCACCTATGGCGCGCCCCTTGCCGATGGCCATCGTCACTTGCGCAGTGGTAGAGGTGACCAGTTCGGTGAGCTGGCGCACGTCGGCCTGGTCGTCCTGGCTGAGACCGGCCTGGGCGGCAACGAACTTGATGAAGACCTGAGCGTTGCCCAGCAACTTCTCGATCATCGCGCTCTTGCTCTGCAGGGAGGTTTCGCCCTTGGCAGCCTGCAGGGCCGTGATCAGCTCATCGCGCTTGGTGTTGAAGGCTTCGACCTGCTCAGCCTCGGACACCACCGGAGCCAGGCCCTGAAGGGTCGAGAGCAGCTCCTGTTCAAGCGCAGTGACGCGCTTTTCCAGGTCCCCGGCCTGACCCGACTGACCGATCATCGAGTTGATCATGACCAGGTCGTTCAGGCTCTCCAGGTTGCGGCGCACATGCAGGCTGGCACCCAACAGGTCGAGGCTCTGCAGTTCGGAGCGGGTACTGACGAATTGTCGGTAGGAGTCGCGCACCAGATAGAAGTTGGTGATCAACATCGGCAGGAAGAACAGAACACTGATCAGACTGAACTTCATCCCGAAACTGAGGCGGTTCATCAGCGCGATGGCAGGATACAACAGGGTCTTCACGAGACGTCTCCTGTTCTCATTTATTGTTATGGGCGCGCTCTGATCGGCTGACAGGATTCGGCCAGGGCCTCGCAGCATCCCCACACTGCTTGGCGATCGCCCGGATCAGTCAGATGCTTCTGTGAGCAATGTCCTAAAACTCTGGCGCGCTGATCTGTGTACCCGATATCGGCAGGAGTTTCTGTAACTAAAGGTTAAGCAAGGCGAGACCCGCCCGACGGCAGCGCCGGGCGGGCGATGAAGCAGAACTCAGAACAGCAGGGCCCAGACGGCAAAACCGGCGTACCACAGCACCGCAGCGCGAACCAGCAGTTGCCAGAGGGCATCCAGCGTCGCCACCCCGGCGTCACCCGTGGCGGGCTCCGGCAGCTCGGCAGCAGCGCGGCCAGCCAGTTCGATGTAGCGCCGCGCGGGGATCTCCCAGCTCAGCAGTTCGTGAAGCAGCACGCGGCTGACCCCGACGAAATTCCCCACCAGCGAGAAGCTGGCCGCCAGCACCCGTGCCGGCAGCCAGTCGAAGGCGTGGCGAATCATCGCCGCTTGCTCGCGCAATGCCGGCGTGCCGGCTTTCTCGGAAGCCAACGCGAGCAACCGGTAGGCCAGCGCCGCCACCGGACCGAGCAGCGCATACCAGAAGATCACCGCGAAGAAGCCCTGATAGGCCTGCCAGAGCTGATAGCCCTGCACCTGCTGCAGGAGATCGTCGCCCTCATCCGCCTCCAGGCCGAGATCGCGTTCGGCGACGTGATAGGCACCCTGGGTATCGCCACGCCGCCAGGCATCGCGGAAGGGCCCCAGATCGGCCAGCACATCGCCGCGCCCCAGGCTGTAGATGATCACCAGCAAATGCACCGGCAGGGCCATCCAGCCATAGGCCAACGGCTCCAGCGCCTGCAGCACCAGCGCCAGGAGCACCAGGGGCAACAGCACCAGCAACGCCAGGATCGCCCAGGGGCGCTCGCTCATGCGCGGGTTGGCTTCGGCCTTGGCCAGCTCACGCAGCCAGAAGCCGTCCTGCTGGATATGCCGGCGCCAGGCGGAGAATTTCTCGATCCAGAGCACCAGCAACAACACCAGAAAATACATGGGTCCCTCCTCGTTCTATCGTGCGAACGCGCCACGCAGGCGCGCCCAATCGAATGCAGGCCCGGGGTCGGTCTTGCGCCCCGGGGCGATATCGCTATGACCGCAGATGCGCTCCGGCGTGATGGCCGGATAGGCGCGACGCAGTTGCTCCACCAATGCGATCAGCGCAGCGTACTGAGGTTCCGTGAACGGCAGATCATCGGTGCCTTCCAGTTCGATTCCCAGGGAAAAATCGTTGCAGTTCTCCCGCCCCTCGAACAGGGAAACACCCGCGTGCCACGCGCGCTCATTGCAAGAGACGAACTGGGTAACAGCACCATTACGCTCGATGAGGAAATGTGCGGACACCTTGAGATCGCGAATGCCCTCGAAGTAGGGGTGTTCGGCGGGATCGAGGCGATTCTGGAAGAACGCCTGCACCTTGCCCGTGCCGAACTGCGCGGGCGGCAGGCTGATGTTGTGGATCACCAGCAGGGACACTTCCCCCTGCGGGCGACAGTTGAAGTTGGGCGATGGGCAGTGGCTGATGCCCTGGCACCAACCGGATGCGGGGTCCAGCTGCATGTTGGCTCCTTGGTCTGCCGCCCACTTTAGGCGCAGTGGAGCCATTTTAGCGAGTGGCGCAACCGGGAGCGGCAATTGCCTCCGCTTTGAGTGTGTGGGATGGGTGGAGTGGAGCGATACCCATCGACCACAAGCGACGGGTATCGCAGGCTCCACCCATCCTACTGAACCGTGCTGTCGAGCTCAGGCGCCCTTGAGCCGACGCAGGTTGCCGATCACCGATTCCAGCGCGCGGTCGAACAGCAAGGCATCGTCCAGCAGGCGGATCGCATTGCGGCGGAACTCCACGGCCAGGCCCATGCGGGTCTTTTCCAGCACTTTCATGCCGGTGCGGTTGACGAAGATGTACTTGCCCGTGGGTTTGATCAGTGCCGCCAGCTTGCAGCGCAGCTTGTGCTCGTCGTCTTCCTGGAACTCGACCCAGCTCCCCACGCGAAGGTTGTCGACAAAGCCAAGAGCCTCGTCATCATCTGCCAGCGAAACTTCAGGCTCCTGTGCTTGAGCCTCGCCGGGCGCGACCAGGACGATTTCTTCCACGACCGCCACCATGGCCGGCGCGGACTCATCTTCCGGCTCGGCGTGGTCCAGCAGATCAAGCAACAGGGGCGGCGACTCCTGGCTGTTGTCAGCAACCACCTCTACCGGCTCGGGCTTGCGGAAACGCTGGAAGCCCTGAACGTGCAGGGCCTCCAGTTGGCTGAAGAACTCGCTGGTGGAGAAGGGATCGAACGCGGCGCTGGCCAGGCCATCGCGCAGGGACTTGAGCAGCCCCGGCACCAGCTCCAGCAAGCGCGCACGGGCTTCCGGCGCGTCGTGGGACTCCACGCTCCAGATCAGGTCGTCCATGGTCTGCAGGGCAGACTGCCATTCGGCCGACTCAACACCGTGCTTGAGGCAGCTCAGCAACAGCACCTTGCTCCAGGCTTCCTGCAGCAGGCGCACCACCACTTCCGGCAGGGTGCGGCCCAGCAGGCGCTGGTTGAGCGCGTCTTCCACCTGCCTGCGAGCCAGTTCGGCCTTGGCGCGGCCTTCCTCGGCATCACGCGTGCGCTGCTCCAGCAGCTCGCTGCGACGACGCTCGTCACCGGCATAGGCCAGGAACTCGGCGAGCAGTTCAGAGAAAATTGCCGGGTCGTCGACGAAATCGTTCAGCAGGCGTTGCACCACCTGCTCGATGCGATGGTAGAGACTGTCGCGCTGGGCTTCGTCCTGCTCTACCCAACCGAGGGCGGCAGAAGCGATCTCGTTGAGCAGGCGGCGAGCCGGGTGACTGCCACGGCTGAAGAAGGTCTTGTCCAGCAGGGCGACCTTGAGCATCGGAATCTGCATGCGGCCGATGAGAGCCTTGAGCGAATCCGGCAGGGTGCGGTCGTCGAGGATGAACTCGAAGAGCATGGACACGAGGTTTATGACGTCATCGTCGACCTGTCCGACCACCCGCGCCCGACCACTGCGGGCGCTGGCGCGAGTGAGCAGCTGGTCGAGGCTCATCCGCAGGTCGTAGTCATCGTTGTGTTGCTGAGGCAGGTGCTGCTGCAGATGCGACAACAGACGCATCAGATCGATGCTGCTGACCGGAACCGCATCGGCGGGATGCTCCCGGCGCGGCAATGCTGTGCCGCGAACCTGCGACAGCAAATCCTGGAGCACGCCAAAGACTTCCTGCACGCCCTCTTCGGTCACCTGGCCACCGCCAGCCGCGTTACCGGGCTGGGCTTGGCGCCCCGTGGCGCTGGAACGCTCCGCCTGGCGCCGCGCCGGTGCCGAGCGCAGGTCCGGAAGCACGCCAACGGTGACCAGAAGCTGGTTGGCTTCGGCGTAGATCTGGTCCAGCTCGGTGAGGACGTACTTCTCGAACAGCTTGAGGATGATCAGCTTGACCTTGATCTCTACCCCGAGGCTACGGCATGCGTCGAGGAAGGCCTCGCAGAGCGGGCGCGGGCCCAGCGGGTTGGATTTGTCTTCGATCTTCTTGCTGACAAGGGTGTTGAAACGCGCAGTGAGATGGCCGAGGGCGATGCCGTCGTGATTCATCACCTTGGCGACCATGGCGTCCAGCGCCACGGCTTCCTCAAGTTCGTCGTTCTGCACCAGGGACAGGCTGTCGAAGGACACCGCGTCCAGTTGCGGCGCCTTGCCTATCTCGTACTGATTGAGGGAGGAGAAAGACTCCAAGACCTTCTGCAGAAAGGTCCGCTCGATGCTCTTGCGCTTCAGCCGCAGGTCGCGCATTGCCTCGAAGAAGGCATTTTGCTCGGCATTGCTGGTGGCGCGGTCCGCCATCTCGAAGAGGGTGTCGTCCGCATTGTCGAACAGCACCTGAAGCGCCTGCTTCAGCTGCAGGGCCACTTTGTCGCGCACCTGGATCAAGGCCACGGGCAGCCTTCCTACCGGCGAGGTTGGCGATTGCTGGGCGGCCCCCTTGTTCAGCGGCACCACCTTAGCGTCGGTCTGCATCACGAGCCTCCCGCAGGCCGCGCCCTTGCAAAGAGCCTATCGGACCGCAAATCGATCATTGGGAGTCATCCATAACGTCAATCAACTGGCGTCAAAAATAGAAATTTCCGATGCCATTATATGGATGATGCTGTGACAACCAAGCGGAGATTTCCTACAGACATGAATCAAGTCACAGATGTAGGGATTTCGGCCAACCGACGCACAACGATCCACTCCTGACTATCTAGCAGAAAGCGTAAGGCCGTTGTTCATCGGCACTGCGCCAGTCGTCGGCAGCCTTTATAATCGCCGCCATCCTGCCTGCGGAGCCCACCATGCCCAACCTTCTCCTCGCTGACCTCACCGCTGAAATCGAGGCCAACGTACGCACCGCCCTCCAGGAAGACATCGGCAGCGGCGACATCACCGCCCAGCTCATTCCCGAAGAGCGCCAGGCCCGCGCCACCGTAATCACCCGCGAGGCAGCCATCATCAGCGGCACCGCCTGGGTGAACGAGGTGTTCCGCCAACTCGACCCACGCGTGAACGTGGAGTGGCAGGTACAGGACGGCCAGCACGCCGACGCCAACCAGGCCCTCTTCCACCTCGAAGGCCCGGCCCGCGCCCTGCTCAGCGGCGAGCGCAGCGCCCTGAACTTCCTCCAGTGCCTGTCGGCCGTCGCCACCCGCGTCGGCCACTATGTGGAACTGGTCAAAGGCACCCAGGTGAACCTCCTCGACACGCGCAAGACCCTGCCCGGCCTGCGCCTGGCGCAGAAGTACGCCGTGACCTGCGGCGGCGGCCACAACCACCGCATCGGCCTGTACGACGCCTTCCTCATCAAGGAAAACCACATCGCAGCCTCCGGCGGCATCGCCCAGGCCATCCAGGCCGCCCACCGCATCGCCCCCGGCAAGCCGGTGGAAGTCGAAGTGGAAAGCCTGGACGAACTCCAGCAGGCACTGGATGCCGGCGCCGACATCATCATGCTCGACGAACTCAGCCTCGACGACATGCGCACCGCCGTCACCCTCACCAACGGCCGCGCCAAACTCGAAGCCTCCGGCGGCATCAACGAAACCACCCTGCGCACCATCGCCGAGACGGGCGTCGACTACATCTCCATTGGCACCCTGACCAAAGACGTCAAGGCTATCGACCTGTCGATGCGGCTGAGCCTCTAAAGCCCACCTCGCCGAAACCCGGGCGTTGCCATGCGCCCCGGGCAAGGCTATGGTGCGGCCGTTCTGGCAAATTCCAGAACCGGGCGTCGCGGCCCGAAATGCAAAAGGCGCACAAGCGCCGACCATCCGATTGCCGGCGCTTTTTTGTGCCTGCAACGTCGTGTCATGGCGGCTGTGCGCGGGAGACCGAAAGGTCTGCCGGGTTCCTTTTGCCCCGGTCCGCGAACCCGTGCACAGCTGCCACCCCAAATCGTTTCGCGGCGATTCGTGGCAGCTCCCAAGCAAAAGGAGCTTTGACCATGCACAACCGCATACCTGCAAGGAATGCACGCACCTCCACCCCGAATCAAAAGACTGCTGGAGGTGGACAATGAACACCTTCGCCCGCATCGCCGACCTCCAGGGCGACCGCCTCCTGACGGCCAGCTACGCCCTCAACACCATCGCCGACCTCCTGGGCTGCGACGGCCTCGAACACCACCTGAGCGACAAGGACCTGAAAGGCCTGCACCACGCCGTCAAGACCCTCTCGGACCTGATGAAGTGCTCGGCCATGGACCTGTACAACGCTGCGGAAAAAGTGGGCAGAAAAGACTGAGAAGCGAGCAGCCCGCCGCCACGCAGCGAGCAAATCCGCGAAAAACAAAAAGCCCCGCAGAACCTGCGGGGCTTTTTGCTTGGATCATGGTGCCGGTAAGAGGAATCGAACCCCCGACCTTCTCATTACGAATGAGCTGCTCTACCGACTGAGCTACACCGGCGGCGGACGAAGGCTAGCACTACTAGTTATGCCAATCAATTGTAACCTATGCGAAGGTTCGGCCGCCTGCTTACTTCGAACATTCCGCCGGGATATCCAACCGATAGTAATCAACGCCCGGGAAACCCGCCCTCCGATCAGACTCTATTTTATCGATGTAATCATCCGCCACATCTGGCCAGTGATAGCGAATCCGAGCTTTCAGATAGGTATCCGGTAACTCGGGATACGCCGCATATCTCGACTTAAGCACACTGGAGGTCAGATCAAACTTTCCATCCGCCAGAGCCATCAGCGCCACGCGCTCCAAATAGGGATATAAAGGCTCTCGCTGGGCCATGTACATGGCTTGGCACAACTTGTAACCCGCCTCTGGCCCCCCATCGGGGATCAGGTACTCGATTAGCAATCTGTCCGCCGACCAGGCCAACGCGGGGTTCAGGCTCACCGAGAGCAAGTCCACCATTCGATCAACATTCACCTTCATCTGTCGATCAACGGTTCGGTAACCAAGCGTCCGGGTGTAATCGTAGGAAACTAGGACTAGCACCATCAGCGCGCCCCCCGCTCCCAGCCTAATGGAAGCTGCCTTGTACCCGCCTGCGCTGCCCATCCTGGCCAAACCGACAAGGGCCACGAACAGAAGTAAGAAGTTCATGTACCACAATGGATACTCGAGAAGACTGTGCACCACGAGGAAGATCAAGCAGATCGCAAAGCACACCCTGTCCAGATCAGCGCGAAGTGCGACGTACAGCATCCTCGCACCCAGCAAAAACCCAGCAAACAGCAGGGGAACTGCTAGAAAGCCGAACTCGACCAACAACTGCATCACTATGCTATGAGAATGCGACCAAGTAATCCGACTCCCTACTCCCGCATCCAATTGATACACGAAGCTGGCCTGTGCATAGTTACCAAAACCAACCCCCAAGGGATGGTCCATCAGTATCCGCAATCCTTTTAGCCACTCCCCCACCCTTGGCGCGTCACCAGTTATCGTTATCCGCGAGGCGCCACCCTCACCACCGAAAAGGGAAATGAACTGGAATGTGACTAAGGCGATTAAGAAGCTCAAAAAAAGAAAGCAGAAGCGCTCCAACTGGCGCTCCGTCGGCTGCACCCTTCTCAACCAGGCCAACACAAGCACAACGAGAAGGGCGTCGAGCAGCACCATCCTTGAGCCTGCGATGGCCAGCAGGAATGCGGTAACAGCCAACCCCCCGACAACTAGCCAGCTTTTAATGGCATAGCGCACAGCCACCGCACACAAAACGCAGGAAAAAATTAATAAATACGTAGAATAAAGATTCCTCTGAGCAATATTTCCATAAACCCTTCCGGAAGAATGGATAAACACGTTACCGAACCACGCAGTAACTTCAAAGTATTGCGCCAATCCGATCAGAACGGATACACCACCGCCGAATAAAATCCCCAACTGTAAACCCAGCGAGAAACGCTCTTTTGAAACGGAATCAAGAGCTTCAATTCCGGCCAGAAAAAAAGCAAAAAACATAGTCACCAGAGCCGGAATCACCCATACATCATAATAATATGAGCGCATTACAAACCCAGAGACCAGCATCGACATCGAAACCAACATCAATAACAGGCATTCAAGCCCGAAGCCAAACTTTCGAAAACCAAAAATAAGTGCCAGAAGAGCCAATCCAATCGCAGCAGCATCAGGAAAGAAGTCACCATTCGGAAAGAATCTGAATGGCAGTATGAATGGCACGCTGGAAATTAGAAGACCTAAACCAAACAAGCTCTACCCCCAAAAAAATAAGGGCGAGATAATTCCCGCCCTTATCACCGCACTGCTTACTTAGTCTTGCACCAACCCTTCGTTACACAGTTACCGGAAGCTGTCCAGTTGATCACGCCACCGCCAGTGTGGTTCGGAGTCAAAATAAAAGTATCGCCAGCAACAAAACCATTTGCAGCCTTCGGAGTGACAGTAATTACACCAAGGGTAGTCATTGCAATAGCGTTATACTGCGCATTAGCCGGAGCGGAACCACTAGAAACATCTGCAGGAACCGACAGTTCAGCGCGACTAACCGAGTTGGTGGGAATGTTAAGAGTAATGCCGTCAGCAGCGAGACATTTGCCGCCCTGCACACACTCAGACACGCCCAGTTTGAAGGGCGCAGTTGCAACAACCATCTCGGAAGCGCGAGCACGCTTGGTGTAGTCTTGGTAGGCTGGCAGCGCAATGGCGGCCAGAATGCCGATAATCGCAACCACGATCATCAGTTCAATCAGCGTAAAACCCTTTTGAGCCTTCATAGTTCGTCCTCGAAATGTAATAGGCTAGTTGCCTGCGACAGCACAAGCATGAGGCGTGCCAATACGCACCAAAAGGCGAGAAGGCTGCGGCAAGAGCAACAAACACAATGGTTTAAGTCTTTGATTCGACTTACACGACCAGCAGCAAAGCCGAACTTGCCCAGCGCCCTATCCGAGCCACTATCTGCCATTTTTTGTCACCCCCCATGACTGCATTTGGCGCCGCTGATCAACTACGTTATAAGGCAAGGTCACAACCGGCAGACTGATTCTTCCTCATGAACGAGACCGCTCCCACGCTATCCGGCCTGGCCAAACAACTGGTGCAGACCAACCTCCTCGATGAGCGGAGCGCCCTGCAGGCCCACACCCAGGCGCAGCGCAACAAGATTCCGCTGATCACCTACCTGGTGCAGAACAAGTTGCTGAAAAGCCGCGACCTGGCCGAGATGGCGGCGGAACAGTTCGGAGTAGCCTTTCTCGATCTGTCCAGCATTGACAAAGAGTCCCAACCGAAGGAACTGGTCAGCGAAAAGCTGATTCGCCAGCACCGTGCCCTCCCCCTCTGGCGCCGGGGAAACAAGCTGTTCGTGGGGATTTCCGACCCGACCAACCATCAAGCCGTCACCGATATCCAGTTCAGTACCGGCCTCACGACCGAGGCCATCCTGGTCGAGGACGATAAGCTGGGCGATGCCATCGAGAAGTTCTTCGACTCCGCCAATAGCGGCATGGAGGACCTTGGGGACGTCGACCTGGATGGTGTGGATGTCGAGGCGGTAGATGACGACAAGAAGGACAGCCCCGGCGGCGTGGATGCCGACGACGCGCCCGTGGTGCGCTTCGTCAACAAGATGCTGCTGGACGCGATCCGCGGCGGCTCCTCGGACCTGCACTTCGAGCCCTACGAGCGTTCCTACCGGGTGCGCTTCCGTACCGACGGCATGCTGCATGAGGTGGCCAAGCCGCCGATCCAGTTGGCCAGCCGCATCTCCGCGCGCTTGAAGGTGATGGCCGCGCTGGATATTTCCGAGCGCCGCAAGCCGCAGGATGGGCGGATCAAGATGAAGCTTTCCAAGACGAAATCCATCGACTTCCGCGTCAACACTCTGCCAACCCTCTGGGGCGAGAAGATCGTGATGCGCATTCTCGACCCCACCAGCGCGCAAATGGGCATCGACGCCCTGGGTTACGAGGAGGATCAAAAGGAGCTGTACCTGGCCGCTCTGAAGCAGCCTCAGGGCATGATCCTGGTCACCGGCCCCACCGGTTCCGGCAAGACGGTATCACTCTACACCGGCATCAATATCCTCAACACCGTGGACATCAACATCTCCACTGCCGAAGACCCCGTGGAGATCAACCTGGAAGGCATCAACCAGGTCAACGTCAACCCGAAGCAGGGCCTGGACTTCGCCCAGGCCCTGCGCGCCTTCCTGCGCCAGGACCCGGACGTGATCATGGTGGGTGAAGTTCGTGACCTGGAAACCGCCGAAATCGCCATCAAGGCCGCCCAGACCGGTCACATGGTGTTGTCCACCCTGCACACCAACAGTGCGGCGGAAACCTTGACCCGCCTAAGAAATATGGGCGTGCCGGCCTTTAACATCGCCACTTCGGTCAACCTGATCATCGCCCAGCGCCTGGCACGCAAATTGTGTAGCCATTGCAAAAAGGAAGTGGACGTTCCGCGCGAGGTGCTGGTCAAGGAAGGCTTTCCCGAGGCCAAGATCGGCACATTCAAGCTCTATGGGCCGGTCGGCTGCGAGAATTGCAACCAGGGTTACAAGGGCCGTGTGGGTATTTATGAAGTGGTTAAAATCACGCCGGCCATGCAGCAGCTTATTATGGAAGAAGGCAACTCCATCCAGATCGCCCAGCAGGCGCGCCGCGATGGCTTCAATGACCTGCGAACCTCCGGCCTGGTAAAAGCCATGAATGGCATTACCAGCTTGGAGGAAGTCAACCGCGTGACCAAGGATTAACCATGGCGGAAAAAGCGCTGAAAACAAGTACCTTCGCCTGGGAAGGTACGGACAAGAAAGGCAGCAAGGTCAGGGGCGAGCTGAGTGGCCAGAACCCAGCGCTGGTGAAGGCACAACTGCGCAAGCAGGGTATCAACCCCACCAAGGTACGCAAGAAATCTACTTCTCTGCTCAGCGCAGGGAAGAAGATCAAGCCCCTGGATATCGCCCTGTTCACCCGCCAGTTGGCCACCATGATGAAGGCGGGTGTCCCCCTGATGCAGTCGTTCGACATCATCGGTGAAGGCTTCGAAAAGCCGGCAATGCGCACGCTGGTGAACGAGGTCAAGCAGGAGGTTTCCTCAGGCAACAGCCTCGCCAACTCCCTGCGAAAGAAACCGGAATACTTCGACGAACTGTATTGCAACCTGGTGGACTCTGGCGAGCAGGCGGGCGCCCTGGAAACTCTGCTCGACCGCATCGCCACCTACAAGGAAAAGACTGAGGCACTGAAGGCCAAGATAAAGAAAGCGATGAATTACCCAATCGCCGTAATTATTGTGGCAATCATAGTTTCAGCGATTCTTTTGATCAAAGTTGTGCCGCAGTTCCAATCTGTTTTTGCCAACTTTGGTGCAGAGCTTCCTGCGTTCACCAGAATGGTAATCAGCCTTTCTGAGTTACTACAAAAATGGTGGTTCATCGTTCTGGCTGGGTTCTTCGTCTTTGGCTATGCCATACAACAAGCACACAAGAAATCTCCAAAATTCCGAGACTGGGTCGATCACACAGTGCTTAAACTCCCAGTAGTGGGCGATATTCTTTATAAGTCGGCGGTGGCCCGCTTCGCACGAACGCTTGCAACAACCTTCGCTGCTGGTGTTCCACTGGTCGACGCACTGGACTCCGTAGCTGGCGCCAGTGGCAACGTCGTTTTCAAGGAAGCAGTGCTCAAGGTCAAGTCTGACGTTTCCACTGGCATGCAATTGAACTTCTCCATGAAGACGACAGGCGTCTTCCCCTCCATGGCCGTGCAGATGACCGCCATCGGCGAGGAGTCGGGCGCGCTGGATGAGATGCTCGACAAGGTCGCCAGCTTCTATGAAGCCGAAGTGGACAACGCCGTCGACGGCCTTACCGCCCTCATGGAGCCTATGATTATGGCTGTTCTCGGCGTACTGGTCGGCGGTCTGATCATTGCCATGTACCTGCCCATCTTCCAACTCGGAAACGTCGTCTAAACCATGCAGTTGATCGAGTTTCTGGCCAGCCATGCGCTGGCCTTTGTTTTCTGCGCGCTGCTGCTTGGCCTGCTGCTGGGCAGCTTCCTCAATGTGGTGATCCACCGCCTGCCGCAGATGATGCTGCGCGACTGGCAGGAGCAGGCCCGCGAGGTGCTGAGCCTGCCGGCCGAGCCAAAGGGGCCGGTGTTCAACCTGATCCTGCCGAATTCCCGCTGCCCGCAGTGCAGCCATGAGATTCGCGCCTGGGAAAACATCCCGCTGGTGAGTTACCTGGCGCTGGGCGGCAAGTGTTCTTCCTGCAAGGCGCCCATCAGCAAGCGCTACCCGCTGGTGGAGTTGGCGTGCGGTCTGTTGTCGGCCTATGTGGCCTGGCATTTTGGCTTTAACTGGCAGGCCGGTTCCTTTCTGGTGCTGACCTGGGGCCTGCTGGCGATGAGCCTGATCGACGTCGACCACCAGTTGCTGCCCGATGTGCTGGTCCTGCCGCTGCTGTGGCTGGGGCTGATTCTCAATAGCCAGGGCCTGTTTACCAGCCTGGAGGATGCACTCTGGGGCGCGGTGGCTGGCTATTTGAGCCTGTGGTCGGTGTACTGGCTGTTCAAGTTGGTAACGGGCAAAGAGGGCATGGGGCACGGCGACTTCAAGCTGCTGGCGATGCTCGGCGCCTGGGGTGGCTGGCAGGTCTTGCCGCTGACCATCCTGCTGTCGTCCCTGGTGGGCGCCGTGCTGGGCCTGATCATGCTGCGCCTGCGTAATCAGGACACGGCCACCCCCATCCCCTTCGGTCCCTATCTGGCGCTTGCCGGCTGGATTGCACTGCTCTGGGGTGATCAAATAACGGCGACCTATTTGCAGTTCGCCGGTTTCAAATGAACAAACCCTGGATTCTTGGCCTTACAGGCGGCATCGGTAGCGGTAAAAGCGCCGTCGCAGCCCATTTCAGCGAGCTTGGTGTGCATCTGGTGGATGCCGACCAGGCTGCGCGCTGGGTAGTGGAGCCCGGCCGCCCTGCCCTGGCGAAGATCGCCGAGCATTTCGGCAGCGACATGCTGCAGGCTGACGGCCAATTGGACCGCGCCGCGCTGCGCCAGCGCATCTTCGAGAACGCGGACGAGCGCCGCTGGCTGGAAAGCCTGCTGCATCCGCTGATTGGCCAGGAGATCAGCCAGTACCTGGCGCGCGCAGAGTCCCCTTACGCCATTCTCGTCTCGCCGCTGCTGGTCGAGTCCGGCCAGCATCGCTTTACCCAGCGCGTGCTGCTGGTCGATGCGCCGGAGATCGCGCAGGTTCAGCGCACCATGCAACGCGACAAGGTGCCTGAAGAGCAGGTCCAAGCCATATTGAAGGTACAAGCCAGCCGTGAAGAACGGCTGAAGCATGCCCATGACGTGCTGCTGAACGACCGCGACCTGAACTGGCTGCGCGCCGAAGTGGAGCGTCTGCATAACTTCTACCTGACCCTGCGAGGAGGCCAGCCATGAGCCAACCCGTCACTGTGGAGTGCCCGACTTGCGGCGCTCCGGTGGAATGGGGCCCGCAAAGCCCGTCCCGTCCTTTCTGCTCCGAACGCTGCAAGCTGATTGATCTGGGGGCCTGGGCCGCCGAAGAACATGCGATTCCCGGCAACAATACGGAAGACGAACTTTTCTCCGGCGACCTGCCGCCGCGCGAGCACTGATTTGAACGTGGGAAACCACGTCCCTGGGGCGTGGTCATGAGTCACCGGCTCTGCCTGTGACGATTGAAATGCACCGATTAGCAGGATGAAGTCGGGGTTTCTGCAGGAGCGAGGGACGCCGAGTTCTTGCTCGCGAAAGATCATGCTCGGATTGTTCGCGAGCAAGCTCGCTCCTACACGTTCGGCGGTGAGTCGGTAGCCCGGATGAAATCCGGGGAAAGTCCAACCGCCGCTCCCGGATTTCATCCGGGCTACGATTTGCCAGCCGGCTCCGAGACGCTCCCTACACCGCCCTCAAGGGCGCATGAAACCGTAGTCCCGCTCCGGGTCGAGGTTGTCCGCCAGGAAGGTCAGTTCCTGGGCCAGATCATCTGCCGGGCGCAGCGTTGCACTGCGTTCGACGACGGCACTCAGCAGGGCGCGTAGCGCCAACTCGTCACTGAAACCGTCGCGTTTTGCTGCCTCCAGGCTCTGCTCCAGGGCGGTTCTTGCCCAGTCGTGAATCCCCATGTCGTCTTCCCCTCATGTTGGTGGATGGAAACGCTATGTCTGCGTTAGCTGTTGCGAGCGATTTACCCTCCGGCCAAGAGCCTTGTAGGAGCTGGCTACGACGCGTAACGCAGACATAGCCGATGGAAAAGCGCCATCCACGCTACGAAACCGAGCGGCATGAGTTCCTTGACGCAAATCAGGTGTCAGCCGGGGATAAGGCGGGCGAATCCCGGGTGATCAACGCGGCGTGTCGTCATCCTTCCAGGGCGCCTGGAGGTAACGGGTGCGGTTGAAGGTCTCCAGCCAATCCGGGCAAAACACCACCAGGGCGGTCACGGCCGTGCCGTTGATAAAGGCTTCCGGGAACATCACCAGCCAGAGGTAGCCAATGAAATCCTCCAGCCAGGGCGGCATGGGGAAGACGCCATCCATCCACAGCAGGCCCAGCCCGACCAGCACGCAGAGCAGCGCCGCCAGGGCCGCCGGAAAGAATCCGCAGCAGAAGATGTACACGAACAGGTTGCGGGGCTGGTAATGCTCGACCCATTTCGCGCACAGCTCGGTGACCAGCACGGGCAACAGCACCAGGAGGGCGCCGTTGACGCCGAGAGCGGCCAGGTCTTGCTTGCCCAGCATCAATAGCGCCACCTGTGCAGCCAGGCCGCTCAGCACCGCCAGCGGCCAATCCAGCAATAGGGTTACGGCGGTCATGCCGATGAAGTGGTAGGACACCCCCGAGTCGAAGTCCCGTCGCATCAGCCAAAGCAGGAAGACCACCAGCACCGTGCCGAACAGCAGGTGTTGCCGACGGGAATCGCTGAACAGCTCGACCCAGGGTGCGCGCCATATCGCCCAGGCTATGGCCGGCAGGTAGATGGCCCAACCGAGCGAAAGGGATTCCGTGGACAGGAGTTCAGCGGCAATCACGGCGCCAGTGACTCCAGGGCGGCACGAAGCGCCGCGGCATCACTGAATTCCTTCTGCTCCGTAAGCGTGCCGTGATCAAGCCGCAGCCAGAGCACACGGGACGCCTCCCCCGGATAGCGGCTGGCGACGCGGGATTCACGGTCCAGCAGGACGCGATAGTGGTAGTCACGCATGGCGGGCACGGCGAACATCGAAGAGACCAGCGAAGGCATACGGCTGATATCGGCCACGAACACCGCATGGCGGGCTTCGAGATAGCCCTTGGGCTGGCCCTCCAGAGCGGCCTTGACCAGCTTGTTGCCGTCCATGTCGCGGGCGACCAGCAGCACCTGCAATCCATCATCCAGGCTGTACGGCTGGTCGTATTGGTCCAGCAAGGTCCAGGGTGACAGTCGCTCACCTACCTCTAACGCATGGCTGAAGGTAGCCAGCAGGTAAAGCATCAAGCCAAGGCAGATCCGCATCGAATCAGTCTCCAGTGGTCGAGTAAACCCGAATGTCCTCACGCTCCGACCAGCCCCGCTGCATGTGCCAGAAGGCCAGCGCCTCGGGCGCATCCTCCAGGACGAACACGTGGGACTTGCGGATACCCAGAATTGCCAGGCGTCGCAGCGCCTCCTGCAGCAAGGCCCGGGCCCAGCCCTTGCCGCGAAATGGCCCGTCGACCACCAGGTGCTGCAGGTAGCCTCGGCGCCCGTCATGCCCGACCAACAGGCTACCGGCTACCCGACCATGATCGTCCTCGAGCAGTAGGCAGAGATCGGGATTGCGCTGCAGATACGCGCAGAAGGGCTCCAGCTCATCCTCCGCGCGCAATCGGATTCCCGGCGTGCGGCGCCACAGCTCGAGCAGGGCGGTATGGTCGGCGGCAGTGATGGGGCGAATGCGCATCGTGGACTCCCGGCAGGTCTTGAAAGTTTACACCGCGCCAGCATCAGGCAACCTGCGCGCATTTGTCGCGACAGCCGCTCCGCTGGAGCGTCGGGGGGTACCCAGAGCCCTGGCCGGAAGGCTAAGCTGCGGAACATGAACGAGTCCGACTACCTGCGCCTGCTGACGCGGCAGGCCGAGCAAGCCAACGACTTTCTGTCGAATGCGCGCAAGTGGGAGCGCGAGCGCTGGGTCTGCCAGCGACTCCTGCAGGCGCTCAACCTGCCCTATCGACTCGACGAGTTCAGTGCCAGTCAGGAACCGCCGGACGTGCAGTTCCGCGAAGCCAACTTCGAGGTGTTCTTCGTGCTGGACGAGGGGCGCCGACTTAACGAGGAATGGCGCGCCGAACTGGAACGGCGGCGCAGCGCCTTTTCCCTGGCTCAACTGGTGCGCCGGGAAAGTCGCCCAAAGCGCATCGCCGCCGCCGAGCTCCAGGCACGCCTGGCGCCAACCCTGCGCAAGAAAGCCCGCAATTATGATGAGCGGGGCCTCGACCTGGGCGAGCTCGACCTGCTGGCCTTTGTCAACCTCAAGCGCGCCACACCCGACTTCAACAGCCCGTTTCCACCCCCCACCGAATACTTGCGCCAGGGCTGGCGCTCGCTGTCGCTGGTAGGGTCGAACTTCGCACGGGTGCTCTTCGCCCATGGCGACGCACCGGATTTCCTGCGCAGCAACCTCGGTCGGACCATTCTTTTCGACGTAGGAGTCGGTCTTTGACCGGCTTCGTGCAAATTTACCCCGCCGCGCGTTGAGCCCCTGTGAATTCGCCGGCTAGAATGCCCACCACTACAAAGTCGAGGCCCCCATGCCCAGCCGCCTGACGCCCGAAGACCAGCAAAAGGTCGACCAGTACCTGAACCTCCCCCAGCACCAGGTGGAACGCCAGCCGTTCCGCCCGTGGCGCCTGCTGTGGGTAGTGCTGGCCATCGTCGTCGTCCTGGGCCTCCTAAGCCGCCTCCTGAGCCGACTGGTGCTATGAGCTGCCTCCTGCGCTCGCCCTCGGCGACAAAGCATTCCTATAGCCTTGCGAGACTTTCCCATGTCCCATCGTATCGTGATCGTCGGCGGCGGCGCCGGCGGCCTGGAGCTCGCTACCCGTCTGGGTAGAACCCTCGGCAAGAAAGGCCTGGCCAAGATTGTCCTGGCCGATGCCAACCTCACTCATATCTGGAAACCCCTGCTTCACGAAGTGGCGGCCGGCTCGCTGAACTCCACCGAGAACGAGCTGAACTATGTCGCCCAGGCCAAGTGGAACCACTTCGAGTTCCAACTCGGCCGCATGAGCGGGCTGGACCGCAAGCGCAAGGTCATCCAGCTGGCCGCCACCCACGATGAAGATGGGCGCGAGCTGGTGCCTGCCCGCGAACTGGACTACGACAGCCTGGTCATTGCGGTCGGCAGCACTACCAACGACTTCGGCACCGAGGGCGCGGCCCAACACTGCATCTTCCTCGACACCCGCGAGCAGGCCGAGCGTTTTCACCGCAAGCTGCTCAGCCACTATCTGCGCGCCCACGCCCAGCAGAACGCCAACGACCAGATCAGTGTCGCCATCGTCGGCGCCGGCGCGACTGGCGTCGAACTCGCCGCGGAGTTGCACCACGCCGCTCACGAACTGGCCGCCTACGGCCTGGATCGCATCCAGCCGGAAAACATGCGCATCACGCTGATCGAGGCCGGCCCACGCGTGCTGCCAGCCCTGCCGGAGCGCATCAGCGCCCCGGTACACAGCACACTGGAGAAGCTCGGCGTCACGGTGATGACCGGCGCTGCGGTCAAAGAGGTCACGGCCGATGGCTTGAGGACCGCCCAAGGCGAAAACATTCCGGCCAGCCTCAAGGTCTGGGCCGCAGGCATCCGCGCCCCCGCGTTCCTGAAGGACCTGGACGGACTGGAAAGCAACCGCATCAACCAGTTGGTGGTACGCCCGACCCTGCAGACCACCCGCGATGACGACATCTTCGCCTTCGGCGACTGCGCCGCCTGCCCGATGGGGGACGGCACCGAGCGCAATGTGCCGCCGCGCGCGCAGGCTGCGCACCAGCAAGCCTCACTGTTGGTGAAGTCGTTCAAGCTGCGCCTGCAAGGCCAGCCCCTGCCGGACTATCAGTACAAGGACTACGGCTCGCTGATCTCGCTTTCGAGCTTCAGCGCGGTGGGCAATCTCATGGGTAACCTGATGGGCAGCGTGAAGCTGGAAGGCTGGCTGGCACGGATGTTCTACATCTCGCTCTACCGCATGCACCAGATGGCCCTGTACGGCGCCTTCCGCACTGGCCTGCTGATGCTTAGCGACCGCATCGGCCGTAGCACGGACCCGCGTCTGAAATTGCACTGACCAGGGCTCGGCCAGGAAGGAATCCGAAAGCCGGATTCCTTCCTCTCCTCAAAGCTGCAGCGACTCAAGAAATCGAGACAAACAAAAAAGCGGCAAGGCTTTCGCCTTACCGCTTCTTCGGACCTCCCGAGAGGTCTTGTATGGTGGGTCGTGTAGGATTCGAACCTACGACCAATTGGTTAAAAGCCAACTGCTCTACCGACTGAGCTAACGACCCAAATGTGAGGTGGTCGGGGTAGAGAGATTCGAACTCCCGACATCCTGCTCCCAAAGCAGGCGCGCTACCGGACTGCGCTATACCCCGTATGGAAGTTGGCTCCGCGACCTGGACTCGAACCAGGGACCCAATGATTAACAGTCATTTGCTCTACCGACTGAGCTATCGCGGAACTTCGGTCTTCCAACTCTTTGTCGCCTCACCGTTTTGGTTTAGCGCTTCAGAGGCGCGCCATTTTACGGTTCCAGAACCGCCTGTCAACCCCCTAAAAAACGAATTCCTACAATGATTTGCAGAAGACCGGTCGAGTGCTATACCTGAGCCGTGGCGAGATCGTTGCAGGTCGTGGTCGCGACCTGTCTCCCTACAGGACGGCTATGAGCAATCAGGATCGACCCCCAACTCCTCCCGGCCCCGTGACGACCCTGGCCAGCCGCGGTATACAACCGCGCTTCGGTGATTTGGTGCAAAGCTGCCGCAAGCTGGTGATGAACCGGTTGGCAGAACATCTGACGGGGGTTTTCGGCCAGGTTGACGACACGCTCTTCGAATGCGCCGAGAAGGCCGAGAACAATCAGGTCCAGACGCTGTTCTTCGACAGCATGCGGGACATCCGCAAGCAACGCCCACAAATAGAACGCGCGTACCACCAGCGTATCGCCAAGCGTTTCGAAGACTTCCTCGGCGGCAAGCTGACGCCCGAGCTGAAAGCCGGCGAGCTGGATGCCGACCAGCTCCAGCTGATGGAAAACGAGGAGTACGAAGAAAGCCTGCTGGTCACCAATATGGTCAGCCGAGTCAAGTCGCGTTGTTCACAGTCTCTGTTCGCCCTCGATCAGCGCCTGGCGGTACTCAACGGCGGGCGCAAGCTGGGAGACGACGACAACCCGTTCGGCCCGCAGGCTGTGGCACTGGCCTTCCGCGAAGCGCTGGAGCCCCACCCCTTCCCGCTGCGGATCAAGACCATCCTCTATATGCTTTTCGACCAGCATGTGATGCGTGGCCTGGACAGCGTCTATGAGGCCCTCAACCAACGGTTGATCCAGGCCGGCGTGCTGCCCAACCTCAAGTACAGCGTGCAGCGTTCCACCAGTGTGCCCCATCCGCCCTCATCGGCAGCGGGTAAGGCACCACCCGGGGAGCAAGCGGCGCAACCGCCCACTCAAACGCCACCCGCTCCCCAGGCAAGCGGCCCACTGGACCTGACCGGCGCACCACCGAGCGATCCCGGCCAACTGTTCAGCGGACTGGCCGCCCTGCTGGGCGAGCGCCGCATGCACCACAGCGACGCTCCGCTCCCCGGCGGAACCCCGAGCATCTCGAGCTTTGCCCCACGAGGCGCAACCCGCACCTACAGCGCGGCGGAACTGCTGGAAGCGCTGAACCGCCTGCAACAACAGTCGGCCCAGGATCTGGCCAGCAAGTTGCGTCAGCCGCAGCGCGTCGACGGCCTGAAAGCCGACCTGCAACAACAACTGGAAAGCCATAGCAGCCTGCCGGGCCAGCAGAAGCTGTCCGACTACGAAGCGGATGTGATCGACCTGGTGGGCATGCTCTTCGACTTCATTCTCGACGATGACAATCTGGCGGATATCTACAAGACCGCCCTCTCCCACCTGCACACGCCCTACTTGAAGGTCGCCCTGCAGGACAAGGCGCTCTTCACCCAGCATCACCACCCGGCCCGCCGCCTGCTCAACAACATGGCCCAAGCCGGCGTGCTCTATACCAGCGAAGGCGAGGAGCGCGGGCTGCTGGCGAAAATGCACTGGGTGGTCGAGCGCGTCGTCCATGGCTTCAGCGGCGACCTGCTGCTATTCGACAGCCTGCTGGACGAGTTCAACGAATACACCGGCACCCTGCGGCACAAGGTGGAACTGCGCGAGCAACGTGCCGTGGAAGCCGCCAAGGGCCGCGACAAGCTGCTCGGTGCCCGCCAGCAAGCTGTCGATACGATCGGACGAATCCTGGCCGGTCTCGAGCTGCCGGGAATCATCCAGCACTTCCTCGAACTCACCTGGACCGACGTCCTGGTGTTCGTCCTGCTGCGCCATGGCGATCGCAGCAACGAATGGCAGCGTTCAGTGGAAGTCGCCGAGCAGTTAGCCTGGAGCGGCACCCCGCAGGACAGTGATGGCCGCGCCCGACTTCAGCAGCTGCGCATCCCTATGCTGGAAGATTTGCGCAATGGCCTGGAACTGTTGGGCGGTTACCACGAGGACGGCATCCGTCGCCTGCTCCAGGATCTGGTGGCCTGCCAGCACGCCGTGCAATCGCAGCAACCCCAGGTGGCAGCACGCATTGAAAGCCCGCTGCCGGAAAGCAAATTGGGCGAAATGCTCGGCGAAGACGCCGAGCTGGCCGCCATCCCACGGCCAGTCAGCCTCTCCAACAACGCCCAGGCGCTGATCAGGGAGCTGTCCCGCCTGGAGTTCGGCACCTGGTTTGAGTTCATCGATGGCCCGAGTGTTCGCCCCCTCAAGCTGTCGTGGTACAGCCCAACCACCCGCAACTACATGTTCGTCGACCATAGCGGCCAGCGTGTGGCAATCATGCCTATCACGCAGCTGGCCATGGACATGGAGCAAGGATTGGCCCGCCTGGTCCCGCCGGAACGCAGCGCCCCGTTGGTAGACCGCGCCCTTGGCGCCATCTACCGGGTGCTGCAACGCTTCACCGGCCGTACCTCCTGAGTCCGCAGTAGGAGTCCACCATGGAAGAACGTCGCCAGCACAACCGTCATGCCACCGAGTTGCAGTTGGAAGTATTCGATCTGCATTCGGGGCAACGCTTGGGCCGCATCGTCGACCTGTCGATGGATGGCTTCATGCTGCTGAGTGAGCTGCCGCTTGTCGCCGACTCGGTCTGGGAATGCCGATTGGTCCCGCTGACCTGGGTGGAGGGCCTGGAGGATATCCGCCTGGGCGCCGACTGCCTGTGGACGCGCATGGGTGAAGACCAGCGCAATTGCTGGGCAGGTTTTCATATCATCGACATTGCCGACGAGCAGGCCGCCATCCTGGAAGACCTGTTGCAGTTCATTCGCGTGCCATAGCCCGAACGACAACCATGAAAAAGCCCCGCAGTCTCGCGGGGCTTTTTCTTGCCAGCCATCAATCAGCTAAAGACGATTTCCTCGCCTTCCACCTTGGCGGTGATGGTGGCGCCAGGCGCGAACTGGCCGCCGAGAATCTGCTGGGCCAAGGGGTTCTCGATCCAGCGCTGGATCGCCCGCTTCAGCGGACGGGCGCCGTAGACCGGGTCGTAACCCACGGCAACCAGCTTATCGAGGGACTCCGGACTCAGTTCCAGACTCAGCTCGCGCTCAGCCAGACGTTTGCGCAGGCGTTGCAGCTGGATTTCGGCAATGCCACTGATCTGATCGCGCCCCAGGGGCTCGAACACCACCACTTCGTCGATCCGGTTGATGAACTCGGGACGGAAGTGCGCGCTCACGGCATCCATCACCGCCGCTCGCTGTGCATCCCGGTCGCCCACCAGTTCCTGTATCTGCATCGACCCGAGGTTGGAGGTCATCACGATCACGGTATTTCGGAAGTCCACCGTGCGGCCGTGGCTGTCGGTCAGACGGCCATCTTCCAGTACCTGCAGCAGCACGTTGAAGACGTCCGGGTGCGCTTTCTCCACCTCGTCCATCAGCACGACGGAGTACGGTTTGCGGCGCACGGCTTCGGTCAGGTAGCCGCCTTCCTCGTAACCCACGTAGCCCGGCGGTGCGCCGATCAAGCGAGCCACGGAATGCTTCTCCATGAACTCGGACATGTCGATGCGCACCAGCGCCTCCTCGGTATCGAAGAGGAACTCGGCCAGCGCTTTGCACAGCTCGGTCTTGCCCACCCCGGTCGGGCCGAGGAAGAGGAAGGAACCGCTCGGCCGATTCGGGTCGGCCAGGCCAGCACGCGAACGGCGCACCGCGTTGGCAACGGCGACCACGGCTTCGTGCTGGCCGATGACCCGCTTGTGCAGGCCCTCTTCCATGTGCAGCAACTTCTCCCGTTCACCCTCCATCATCTTGGCGACAGGAATGCCGGTCCACTTGGAGACCACTTCCGCGATTTCTTCGTCGGTAACCTTGTTGCGCAGCAGCTGGTTCTCGGTCTTGCCATGCTGGTCGACCATCTGCAGGCTGCGTTCCAGGTCCGGAATCACGCCGTACTGCAACTCGGCCATGCGCTGCAGGTCGCCCTTGCGGCGAGCGGCCTCCATGTCCTGGCGGGCTTGCTCGATCTTCTGCTGGATCTGCGCCGAGCCTTGCACCTCGGCCTTCTCGGACTTCCAGATCTCTTCCAGATCAGCGTATTCACGCTCCAGCTTGAAGATGTCTTCCTCCAGCTTGGCCAGACGCTTTCTGGTGGCTTCGTCCTCTTCCTTCTTCAGCGCCTCTCGCTCGATCTTCAACTGGATCAGGCGACGATCCAGACGGTCCAACGCCTCCGGCTTGGAGTCGATCTCCATGCGGATGCGGCTGGCGGCCTCGTCGATCAGGTCGATGGCCTTGTCCGGCAGTTGGCGGTCAGTGATGTAGCGATGCGACAGCTTGGCGGCGGCGATGATGGCGCCGTCGGTGATGGTCACGCCGTGGTGGACTTCATAGCGCTCCTTGAGGCCACGCAGGATGGCGATGGTGTCCTCCTCGCTCGGCTCGTCCACCAGGACCTTCTGGAAGCGGCGTTCCAGCGCGGCATCCTTTTCGATGTACTGGCGGTACTCGTCCAGGGTCGTAGCGCCCACGCAGTGCAACTCACCACGGGCCAGTGCCGGCTTGAGCATGTTGCCAGCATCCATGGCGCCCTCGGCCTTGCCGGCGCCGACCATGGTGTGCAGCTCGTCGATAAAGAGGATGACCCGGCCTTCCTGTTTAGCCAGCTCGTTGAGCACGCCTTTCAGACGCTCTTCGAACTCGCCACGGAACTTGGCGCCGGCGATCAGCGACCCCATGTCCAGGGACAGCAGACGCTTGTCCTTGAGACCATCCGGTACTTCGCCGTTGACGATGCGCTGGGCCAGGCCTTCGGCGATGGCGGTCTTGCCGACACCGGGCTCGCCAATCAGCACAGGATTGTTCTTGGTGCGGCGCTGCAGGACCTGGATGGTGCGGCGGATTTCATCGTCGCGGCCAATGACCGGGTCCAGCTTGCCTTCTTCGGCACGTTTGGTCAGGTCGACAGTGAACTTGTCCAGCGCCTGTCGCGACTCCTCGACATTAGGGTCGTTCACGGCTTGGCCGCCCCGCAGGTTGGCGATGGCATTCTCCAGCGCCTTGCGGGTCACCCCCTGGCCCAGCAGGAGCTTGCCGAGGCGAGTGTTTTCATCCATGGCGGCGAGCAGCACAAGCTCGCTGGAGATGAACTGGTCGCCCTTCTGCTGGGAAAGGCGGTCGGCCTGGTTGAGCAGGCGTGCCAAGTCCTGGGAGAGGTTCACGTCACCCGTGGGGTTCTGGATTTTCGGCAAGTGGTCGAGTTCGCGGGTCATGCCCTGACGCAGCGCCGCCACGTCGAAGCCCACCTGCATCAGCAGGGGTTTGATGGAACCGCCCTGCTGGTCAAGCAGGGCCAGTACCAGGTGTACAGGTTCGATGGCCGGGTGGTCGTGGCCAACCGCCAGGGACTGGGCGTCGGAGAGCGCCAGTTGCAGCTTGCTGGTCAAACGGTCGATTCGCATGGGTTCGTCCTTCCTTCAGATAGCGGGCCGGCGCGATGGTGGCGCCAGACACGAAAAGCCCGCCGGGATGAAGCTTAGATAGGGACGATTCTGCGCGATTCAACCTTTGTGAGATTGATCAACATCATGGCGAGGCCATTTGTAGGATGGACGCGGCTCAGGGCCACAGTCAGTCGGTCAGCCAGACGAGGCTGGCGAAACGCCCCGTGCGCGCAGCACGGCGGTAGGAATAGAAGCGCGGATCGCTGACGGTACAGAAACCGCCGCCATATACGGCCTGCACACCGCGCGCGGCCAGGCGGATGCGCGCCAGCTGGTAGATATCGGCCATGAACTTCCCTTCGTTGGCGCTGGGCCGGAAGGCCTGGCCGGTCTCGGGATGATGGGCCAGGAAGGCTTTGCGCACTTCAGGCCCGACTTCGAATGCTGCGGGGCCAATGGCCGGCCCCAACCAGACCAGCACCTCTTCCACCGGCAAGGCCAGGGCATCGAGGGTTGCCTCCATCACCCCATTGGCCAGCCCGCGCCAACCGGCATGGGCGGCCGCGACCCTGGTACCGGCGCGATCGCAGAACAGGGCCGGCAGGCAGTCGGCGGTCAGCACCGCGCTGGCGACGCCGGGTTCGGCGGTCCAGCTGGCGTCGGCCTCGTCCACGCGGCTCGGGTCAGCATGCGCCACGTGCACACCATGCACCTGGCTCAGCCAGGCGGGGCGGCAACCCAGGGTAGAAGTCAGCAGTCGGCGATTCTGCTCAACGGCCTGTGGATCATCCTCGACATGGCTGCCGAGGTTCAGGCCTTCATAGGGTGGCAGGCTGAAGCCCCCCTCACGGGTAGTGACGCAGGCCCGCACCCTCTTCGGAGCAGGCCAGTCGGGCGTCAGCCAGATGCTCATTGCTCGAAGGACTCACGGTCCTGACGCAGCAGGCTGAGTAGCCAGACGAAATCATCCGGCAACGGGGACTCCCACTTCATGCGCTCGCCGCTTGCCGGATGATCCAGCTCAAGGAAGCGCGCATGCAGGGCCTGGCGCGGGAACTCCTTGAGTGTCTGCACGAGGGTCGGGCTGGCTGCCGGCGGAATGCGGAAGCGCCCGCCGTAGACGGGATCACCGACCAGGGGGAAATTCACATAGGCCATGTGCACGCGGATCTGGTGGGTACGGCCAGTTTCCAGCTTGACGCGGGTGTGGGTATGGGAACGGAAGCGCTCCAATACACGGTAATGACTGACGGCCGGCTTGCCACCTGCGACTACGGCCATGCGCTGGCGCTGCTGGCCATGCCGGCCGATGGGCGCATCGACCTTGCCGCCGGAAGTGATCACACCAACCACTACCGCCTCGTAAATCCGGCTCACGCTGCGCGCCTGCAACTGGGCGACCAGGCTGGTGTGGGCTTCAAGGGTCTTGGCCACCACCATCAGGCCGGTGGTGTCTTTGTCCAGGCGATGGACGATGCCCGCCCGTGGCACGTTCTCCAGCCCCGGCACATGGTGCAGCAGGGCATTCAGCAGGGTGCCGTCGGCATGCCCCGCAGCCGGATGCACCACCAGGCCGGCAGGCTTGTCCAGCACCAGCAGGTGTTCGTCTTCGTAGACGATATCCAGCTCGATGTCCTGGGCCACCCACTCGCCCTGGGACTCCTGCTCGGCATTCAGCTCCAGCAATGCGCCGCCGTGCACGATGTCCCGTGGACGCAGCACGCTGCCGTCAACAGTAAGGAGGCCATCCTTGATCCAGCCGGAAAGGCGGGAACGGGAGTGCTCGGAAAAAAGTTGCGCGGCGACCTGGTCCAGACGTTGCCCGCCCAGCTCAGACGGCACTTCGGCGCTGAGTTGAATAACCTGCTTGGTAATCGAAGACATGCTCTTGCACGGAGGGGGCGTAGCCTTTGGTTTCAGTTACGCGCTTGTGGTTAAATACTGCGTCTTTGTCCCGGGGGTTCCGGGGCGCCCATCATAACAGGACGGCTCCAGCCAAGACAGCCAGCCGTCACAGGGACGCAAGCCGCCATGCAAGTGAAACACCTGCTGCTGATCGCCATTCTCGCCCTCACCGCCGCCTGTTCCTCCAATAAAGAAGTGGTGGACGAGAACCTGAGCGAAGCCGAGCTGTATCAGCAGGCCCAGGCCGATCTGGACAACAGCAGCTATACCCCCGCCATTGCCAAGCTCAAGGCCCTCGAATCCCGCTACCCGTTCGGCCGCTACGCCGAGCAGGCCCAGCTTGAACTGATCTACGCCTACTACAAGAACGTCGAGCCGGAGGCCGCCAAGTCCGCCGCCGAGCGCTTCATCCGCCTGCACCCGCAGCATCCGAATGTCGACTACGCCTATTACCTGAAGGGCCTGGCCTCCTTCGAACAGGACCGCGGCCTGCTGGCGCGTTTCTTGCCGCTGGACATGACCAAGCGTGACCCGGGTGCCGCGCGCGACTCCTACAACGAGTTCGCCCAGCTCACCAGCCGCTACCCGAACAGCCGCTACGCCCCGGATGCCAAGCAGCGCATGGTCTACCTGCGCAATCTCCTGGCCGCCTACGAAATTCACGTCGCCCACTACTACCTGACCCGCCAGGCCTATGTCGCCGCCGCCAACCGTGGTCGCTACGTGGTGGAAAACTTCCAGGAAACCCCCGCCGTGGGCGATGGCCTGGCCGTGATGGTCGAGGCTTACCAGCGCCTGGGCCTGAACGACCTGGCTGCTTCCAGCCTGGAAACCCTGAAGCTGAACTACCCGGACCACCCGACCCTGGTGGACGGCCAGTTCGTGCCGCGTGAAGAAGAAGCCGACAACCGTACCTGGCTGGCCAAGGCCACCCTGGGCCTGATCGAGAACGACGCGCCGCTGCCCCCGGGTGAAACCCGCGCTGCCCAGGACGTGATCAAGCAGTACGAGAACGCCAAGGAAGAAATCCCTGATGAACTGCAGCCGGAGAACCAGGACGAGGTGCAGGAAGAAGAGCACGAGTCCGAAGCCAACAGCAGCGACCGTTCCTGGTTCAGCTACATGACCTTCGGCCTGTTCGACTGATCAACGCCGCGTGTCTGTATGAAGAAGGGAGGCCACTGGCCTCCCTTCTTCGTTTCAGCACGGTCTCTAATCGCCCAATCGCCATCCCGAGGTAATGGGATAACGCCGATCCCGCCCAAAACCCCGCTGCGTCACTCTGATACCCACCGCCGCCTGGCGCCGCTTGTACTCATTGCGGTCCACCATGCTCAGCACGCGGTTCACCGTGTCCTCATCGAATCCTTCGGCGATGATGGCGTTGGCCGACAGGTCGTGTTCGATGTAGAGCTTGAGGATCTCGTCCAGCACCGCATATGGCGGTAGCAAATCCTCGTCCTGCTGCCCCGGCGCCAGCTCGGCCGAAGGCGGCCGCTCGATCACCCGGGGCGGTATCACCGGCCCCAGGCTGTTGCGGTATTCGGCCAGACGGAACACCAGGCTCTTGGGAACGTCCTTCAGCACATCGAACCCACCGGCCATGTCGCCGTAAAGGGTCGCATAGCCCACCGCCAGCTCGCTCTTGTTGCCGGTAGTCAGCACCAGGCTGCCCTTCTTGTTGGAGATCGCCATCAGCAGCGATCCACGGCAACGCGCCTGCAGGTTCTCCTCGCTGGCGTCACGTGCGTACCCCTCGAACTCCGGAGCCAGGACCTGCTGGAAAGCGTCCACGACGGGAGCAATGGGCAGCACCCGATAGGTGACGCCGAGCAAGCGCGCTTCGATCTCGGCGTCTTCTAGGCTGATCTGCGCGGTGTAGTGGTAGGGCATCATCACCGCTTCTACGCGCTCTGCACCCAGGGCATCAGCGGCTATGGCCAGGGTCAGGGCCGAGTCGATGCCGCCGGACAGCCCCAGCACCACGCCCCTGAATCCGTTCTTCTGGACGTAGTCGCGCACCCCCACCACCAGCGCCTGGTAGACGCTCGCCTCCAGTTCCTGTAGCTCGGCACAGTGGGTCCGACGCGGAAGCCAGCGCCCTTCCTGAAGCTGCACATCCACCGGATAAAGCCCCTCGACGAAGGCGGGGGCGCGCTGGCAGATCAATCCACTGGCATCAATGACGAAACTGCCACCATCGAACACCAACTCATCCTGGCCGCCAACCTGGTTCACGTAGATCACCGGCATTTCGCCTTCGGCAACCCGCTCGGCCAGCGTCTCCTCGCGTTCAAGCTGCTTGTCCAGATGGAAGGGCGAGGCGTTCAGACTGAGCATCAGCCTGGCCCCGGCGGCACGTGCCTGGGCCATGGGTTCGGGAAACCAGATGTCTTCGCAAATCGACAGCGCCACCGGCACACCCTTGATATCCACCACGCAGGGCTGGTGGCCGGGCTCGAAATAGCGCTTCTCGTCAAATACCCGGTAGTTGGGCAGGCGTTGCTTGTAGTAGGTGGCCAGTAGTTGTCCGTCAGCGATCACCGCGCAGGCGTTGTAGCGCTGTTCGTCTTCCAGCCAGGGGTATCCCACCACCAGATAGATACCGCGCACCTCGTCACGCAGGCGCTGCAGCCCGTGCTCGATACGCCGCTGCATGCTCGAACGCAGCAGCAAGTCCTCCGGTGGGTAGCCGCACAAGGAAAGCTCGGGAAAGACAATGACATCGGCTTCCCAGGCTTCGCGCGCAGCGTTCGCTTCCTCGATGATTCGCTCGACATTGCCTTGAACGTCGCCGACACGGAGATTGAGCTGGGCCATCACGATTCGCAGGCTTTGGCGCATGGCCGCCTCCCAAGCGTTGTGCAAGGCATCTGATGCACTTCAACGCCACCATACTCCCGCGCGCTCGCAGGGAAAACCAAACAAGGCACAGCGGCGTGCGGCCGGTCTCTGTGCGCGGACAACCGGCTTGGCTAAACTGCCAGCTTTCCACCAAGAAGAGAGCACCTTCGGCATGTTTCGCCTGCTGTTCTGGATTGCCGTGATCTTCGTCGCCATCTGGCTGTGGCGCCGCTTCAAGACCCCATCGACACCACGCCCCAAGCCTCACCAACAGGACGAAACCGTGCCCATGGTGCGCTGCGCACAGTGCGGCGTGCACGTTCCTCGAAGCAACGCCCTGTCACAGGACAATCGCTGGTATTGCAGTCAGGCCCACCTGGAACAGGACCAGAGCCCTGGTGAGCGCTGATACCCTTCCTGCCTCGACGGCACTCAGCGCCCAAGGGCGGCGCATCTTCCGCCTCTACAGCCTGTATCGGCTGTTGATTGGCGTAGCACTGGTCGTCTTGATCTCCAGCGAACTGGACGACCGACTGCTGGACCTGGCGCGCCCCGAACTGTTTCGCAACGCCAGCTGGTTCTACCTGATCCTCAATACCCTGATCGCCGCGTTGGTGCCCCGCCCCCGCAGCATGGTGCAGGTCTTCAGCCTGGCCGTGGTGGATGTATTGCTGCTGTCCTGCCTGTTCTTTGCGGCAGGCGGCACGCCCAGCGGTATCGCCAACCTCATGGTGATTTCCGTCGCCATCTCCAACATCCTGCTGCGCGGGCGTATCGGCCTGCTGGTAGCGGCCGTGGCGGCGATCGGGCTGATCTACCTGACCTTCTATCTCAGCATCAGCCACCCGCAGGCCTCCAGTCAGTTCGTCCAGGCCGGCGGCTTCGGTGCCCTGTGCTTCGCCGCAGCACTGTTCATCCAGGGGTTGAGCCGGCGCCTGCAACTCAGCGAAACCCTCGCTGAGCAACGCGCGGCCGACGTGGCCAACCTGGAAGCACTTAACGCTCAGATTCTGGAACGCATGCGCACCGGCATCCTGGTGCTCGACCCGAGCAATCAGATCCTGCTCGCCAATAACGGTGCGCAGACCCTGCTGGGCAAGGAAAACCTGAAGGGCCGCGCGCTGGACAGCCAATGCCGCGAGCTGCTGGCCAGCCTTCAGTACTGGCTGGCCAACCCCACCCTGCGGCCGCAGAGCCTACAGGCCTTCGCCAATGGCCCTACCCTGCAACCCAGCTTCGTTCACCTCCAGCGTGGGAATCAGCTAAACACCCTGGTGTTTCTCGAAGACATCTCGCAGATCGCCCAGCAGGCGCAGCAGCTCAAGCTTGCCTCGCTTGGCCGCCTGACCGCGGGCATCGCCCACGAGATCCGCAACCCCCTTGGCGCCATCAGCCATGCGGCTCAGCTGCTGCAAGAGTCGGAAGAGCTCCAGGGCCCCGACCGACGGCTGGCTCAGATCATCCAGGACCACTCACGCCGCATGAATCTGGTGATCGAGAACGTGCTCCAGCTGTCCCGACGCCGCCAGTCGGACCCGCAGTTGCTGGACCTGAAGTACTGGCTCACCCGCTTCGCCAGCGAGTTCCGCAACTCCTCCAGTCCCAACCAGACCCTGCATCTGTCCACCCTCGGCAGTACGTTGCAGACCCGCATGGACCCCCACCAGTTGACCCAGGTGCTGACCAACCTGGTGCAGAACGGCCTGCGCTACAGCGCCAAGAAAAACGCCCAGGGCCAGGTCTGGCTCAAGCTGTTCCGCGATGCCGAAAGCGACCTGCCCATTCTGGAAGTGGAGGACGATGGAGAAGGCGTCCCGCCCGAGCAGGTGCACAATATCTTCGAGCCCTTCTTCACCACTGAAAGCAAGGGCACTGGCCTTGGCCTGTACATCTCCCGCGAACTCTGCGAGAGCAACCAGGCCCGCCTCGACTACAAACCGCGCGAACAAGGCGGCAGCTGCTTCCGCATCACGTTCGCCCACCCGCGCAAACTGAGCTGACCATGACCCGACAGAGAGCCCTGATCGTCGACGACGAGCCCGATATCCGCGAACTGCTGGAGATCACCCTTGGGCGGATGAAGCTCGACACCCGCAGCGCCCGCAACCTCAAGGAAGCCCGCGAGTGGCTCGCGCGCGAGCCCTTTGACCTGTGCCTGACCGACATGCGTCTGCCTGATGGCACCGGACTGGAACTGGTGCAGTACATCCAGCAGCGTCACCCCATGGTTCCGGTGGCGATGATCACCGCCTACGGCAGCCTCGACACCGCAGTGAACGCCCTCAAGGCCGGCGCCTTCGACTTCCTCACCAAACCGGTAGACCTTGGCCGGCTGCGCGAGCTGGTCAACACCGCCTTGCGCCTGAGCGCCCCGGAAGACGGCGAGCCACCGGTGGACGGTCGTTTGCTGGGCACCTCGCCGCCCATGAGCGCCCTGCGCAAGCAAATCCAGAAGCTCGCCCGCAGCCAGGCTCCGGTTTACATCAGCGGCGAATCGGGCAGCGGCAAGGAACTGGTGGCGCGGCTGATCCATGAGCAGGGTCCACGCATCGACCGCCCCTTCGTACCGGTCAACTGCGGCGCCATCCCGTCCGAGCTGATGGAAAGCGAATTCTTCGGCCACAAGAAAGGCAGCTTCACCGGTGCGGTGGAAGACAAGCAGGGCCTGTTCCAGGCTGCGAATGGAGGCACCCTCTTCCTTGACGAGGTAGCCGACCTGCCTCTGGCCATGCAGGTCAAACTGCTGCGCGCCATCCAGGAAAAGGCCGTGCGCGCCGTGGGGGGACAACAGGAAGTGGTGGTGGATGTACGCATCCTCAGCGCCACCCACAAGGACCTGGCCGCGGAAGTGGCTGCGGGCCGTTTCCGCCAGGACCTCTATTACCGCCTGAACGTCATCGAGCTCAGCGTGCCGCCGCTGCGTGAGCGCCGCGAGGATATCCCGCTACTGGCGGAAACCATGCTCAAGCGCCTGGCCCAGCAAAGTGGGCTGCCGGCCGCAACCCTGGCGCCGGAAGCCCTGGACAAGCTCAAGTGCTACCGCTTCCCCGGCAACGTACGCGAGCTGGAGAACATGCTCGAGCGGGCCTACACACTCTGCGAGGACGACCAGATCCAGGCTCGCGACCTGCGCCTGGCCGAAGCAGCCGGCGCGGTCGAAGGCGGAGAAGCCAACCTCGCGCAGATCGACAACCTTGAAGACTACCTGGAAGACATCGAGCGCAAGCTGATCATGCAAGCACTTGAGGAAACCCGCTGGAACCGCACTGCCGCGGCCCAGCGCCTGGGCCTGACCTTTCGCTCCATGCGCTATCGCCTGAAAAAGCTGGGCATCGACTGATGCCCAGCGCCACCGCTCCAGGCGAACGTGCCGTCAAGTAACCCGTCCGGGAAGGCGGCGCCCCACTACCAGCATTGGGCCGCCGTGCGCGTGGCATTGGCCAGCGTACGCTCGCCGGTGTGACTGATCTGGAAGTCGCCGCACGGATCATTAGCCATGCTGCCGGTGCGAGTAGCCCGCAACTGGTAAGTGGTAGCCGTCGGTGCGCCTTGGGCGGCGATGGTGTAGTTGGCCGCCCCCGAAGCCGGCGCCTGGGAGGCGAAGCTATCGGCAAAATTGCCTTCGGCGTCCAGGTATGAGCCGTGAGTGGAGTAATAACGCTCCAGCGCCTGTGCGCCCTCCATCAAGGCGGCCTTCACCTCGGCCCGCTTGCCCCGCCGCACATGCTCCGTGTAGTTGGGATAAGCGATTGCGGCAAGGATGCCGATCACCACGATCACGATCATCAACTCAATCAGGGTGAACGCCTTACTGCTTCTCATCGAATCTGGTTCCAGGACTGACGGCCTTCGAGAACATTGATGGTATTGGCGGCCGGGATGCAGTCATCCACCCCGGTACCGCGGCAAAGCCAGTACTTCTGCGGGTCGATCAGGTCGAACGAGCCGGTGGGAATGCTACCGGACGAGCCGATGCCGGACGGTGGAAGCTTCTGCCCATCGACGTCTACCATATCTGCTTCGGTGAACTTGCCGTCCTTGTTCAAGTCCAGCAGGACATAATTGAGCCGCCCGCCAGTAGCCATATCGAGCACCATTGTCCAGCCGGAGCCACCGGCCAAGCAGGGGTCAGAAGAGGGAATGGCCGTTTCGATGACCAGACGATTGAGCAGGATGCGCGGAGCAAAAACGACCCGCTCGCCCTGGGCGCCTTTGATCGGAGAAGTCAGGTCGAGATACCAGCCAAGCTTGTTGCTCCAGTCAATTGCGGTGGCCGGTGCGTCGAGTACCCGCACATCCCGATCGAAGGCCTCGCCCTCGAACAGGATAGAGCGCTGGTCAAGGCTCGAACGGCCAGTGAAAGCGGTTGAGGCGCCGGTGCTCGTCAGCTTGTCCCAGATGCCGTAGAAGCTCTGTTGGGACGTGTCGACCACATCACTTGCGGTGTAAAGCCGGCCGGTGCCGAAGTAGACGACGACGCCCTGCGACACGCCATCTGGGTGGTAGGCGATTTCCGGCTTGACTGTAATCGGTTGGCGCGCGCCCGCGGTATCTGTAGCAACGTACAGCGGCTGCGGTTTGTTGCCTGAGCTCAGGCTGACTTCGAAATCGTCAACACCGGAACCATTGCCCTTGAGGTTGAACTTCCACAGATTCCCGCTCAGATCACCGGCATACACATCTTTCACGTAGATGTTGCCCGAGCTGTCGGTGGCATACACGAAGGATGGGCTGGACAAGCCACCCGTCGCCTTGCCCGCGCGAACTTTGTTCACGGCGCCGGTCGCCAGATCGACGATGAACAACACCGAGTCATCATTGGTGCTGCCGTAGCCATTGCCAAAGATCGCCGCCCAGCTGCCGTCCTTCATGCGTCCGACCAACGGCTCGCCGAAGTTGTAGCCCAGATCGGCATCATCCTTGATCTCCCACAACACCTTGCTGGCACTGAAGCCCGTGCCGGAGGCGTCGGTGACGTCCAGGGCAAAGACGCTTTTCCCGCCAGCCCCGAGGCTGCCCAGGAGCACGGTACGCCACGCACCATTCAGACGGGCATCGCGAATGTGCAGCTTTCCGTCTACGAAGTAGCGGTGCTTGTAGTCGCTATTGGCCAGGAGCTTGGCATTACCCAAGACGCCATTGGGCATATAGGCGAACAACTCGTTGCCATTGTTGGCGTTGAAGGCGTGCAGGAAGCCATCGTTAGCGCCGACGAACAGCACCGGTGGCTTGCTCGACTTGGCTGCGACGAACTCGGCGTAGGTCTGGTCGCCGCTTGCTAAGGGCACCCGCCCATGGAAGCCCCAGTCCTGCTTGTTGGCCAACACCAAGGTGGAGTTGACGACATCGCCGAGCAGGGTCGAACGCTTGCGGAACTTCCTGCCGGCCGGCGCCTCGTTCGTGCGGCTGCCCATCAGGTAGTTGAACAGCGCCTCATCATCGTTGAAATGCACCTTCAGATCTGCGCCAAGGCTGCTCCAGTTCAACGCCTGGCCATGGTTGATGCCCGCCGCGCCGTCGTGGGTGAACAGGCTGCGCGAGCTGAGCCCCAACTTCTGCCCCGCCTCCCAGACTTCCTCAAAAACGATGCCGGCACTGGTCTGCATGGGCTTTTTCGCCAGCAACTTTCCGGACCAGTCCGAGCTGGTATAGAAGGCCTCGTAAATTAGGGTATTGCTGTCCAGGCGGCGGGCATTGGGGACGGCTGAGGTATTCGACCCGGTACGATCGCTGATTGACGCGAGGGTCTCACCCAGTGCATTGGCGAACTGCTGCGGGTCCTGGGCGCTGAAGAAACCGCCCCGACCATTCACCGCCGCGTGCAGCAGGTCATCCAGCTTCGCCGGCTCGCTGCTGGTCGGGCTTGGCCAAGTCACCGATGCACCATTCTTGACGGCGGCGAACGCAGTCTGCGGGTCGACGGTCCCGCTCATGCCCAGTCCGACCCCGAAGGTCACCATATGCTGCCAAAACGCGGGGTCGGCCGGATCGGTCGGCACACGGTTGTCCAGGGTGTTATGCAGGTCGCGACTCCAGTAGTACATGGCGACGTCCGCCAGGGTGTTCTCCGAGCTGTCGTTGAACGGTGCTTTGGGCACATAGCGATAGCTGCGCCCATCCGGCCCGCTGATGGTCGGGCCGTTACTGTTATCAACGTTGGCGCGCGCGCCCTCCTTGGAGGCGGCGTCACCGTTCCAGTATCCGTCCGTGGTCAGGATGGTGTAGCTCTGGCGGCAGGCATACTCCTTGCCCCCGGTCTGGCCCGGAGTCGAACTCCAGGGCCCCGACTCGTCCTTGCGCGAGTAATACTCGCCTGCATCACCCAGCGCCTTGCGCAGAGGGGTACCTCCTGATGCGCTGGCGGCGAACAGCCAGTCATAGAACTCGGAGCGCCCGGTCCCCTCAAATCGACGCACACCGCGCGCCAAGGTATCGGCCAGGTTGATTGCACCGTAGCCAACCCGAATATCCCCGGGCAGCGCGGAAAACGCCTGGCTGACCCCGGCCTTGGCCGACATGATGCGAGTCCGATAGTAGGAGAACCAGTTGGCGAAGTTCTGCTGCTCGGAGGCGCCTACGCTACGCTCGGCATAGCAGGCATCCTGGCGGGGATTGCTTGTGCAGCTACCCCCTCCAACATATTCGTAATAGAAAGCGGCACCTGCGCCACTCTCCGCCCCTACGGCAAAACCGTTGTAGTACTCGACGTTGCTGCAACGCCTGTTCAAGCACTCATAGCTATTGGGCGAGAAGTAGTCATCCATGATCGCCATGTAGTCATTGCCGAGGTTGACCGTCTGCCCCCCCGTGTAACCGTCCACGAATGCGGCCGCGAAGTTTGCATTGGCATAGCGTTGGCCGTCGCTCTTGACTGGCGGCAGGTACTGTACGGCCGGGTTGTAGTAGGACTTGTTCAGGTGGCTGGAAGCCAGGTAGCGATGACTTGCCTTCGAGCAGAAATGCAGGTTCTTGCCGGCATAGCTGCCCCGCCCCGTGCACTCTCGCCGCTCGTACCATTCGCCCGTGCGCTCCAGATACGCGGGCTTGAGCTCATCCGGGAGGAAGCCCCAGCGCATTGAGCCTGAATCATCCAGGATGAACATGAGGTTGGGCTCGACCTGGCCACCCAGGTTCAACGGAACCTGCCCGGGCACGAATGCTGCCAGCGCACTATGGCTGACCACAAAAGTCAGCAGGCCGGCCACCAGTGCCCGTACCGCAAACGCATATTTCGAGCGGTTCATCCGTGTCTTCCTTCGATCAGTTCTGGCTGCGGATGGCAATGGCCACGGTGGAGCGCAGGTGCACTTCGGCATCCCCGCCGGCGTAACCGGTGGCCTCGACGTTGAACAGATAGGTCCGGCTCAGGCAGTCAAATGCCCGATTCTCGGCAATCGAACCGTCGGTTTCGCAGACGAAGCTGGTCGCGCCGCCCGACGCTCCGTAAAAGTTGCGAACCTGGCAGACCGGTTGCCGCGGTTTGTTGTGAAGTTCGGCGGGAGGGGTCCATTGCGTAGCCGTCACCGTCGGGCAATCGGTTTTCGCCAGGAATAACTGGGTAGGATCGACGCTGGCTTCCACCTGCTGTCGCACATAGGCCTCGCCCACTCGCAAGGCGCTCTCGGCTGCCTGGAACGCCACGTTATAGTCCCGCGCGCCGCCAGCCATACGCTCCTGCAGGGTGCTGCCGGACATCGCCGTAACCCCCAAGACAGTTAGTGCCAGGAGTGCGATCAGGCAAACCAGCAGCACTGCTCCTTTTTGCTTTTGCATGCTTATCCTTGCCTCATCAGTCGACCCGATTGCGCAGGGCCACAACTGTGCTGAATACCTGGCGCAGGCGCCCATCCGCCGCCACTGCCGCCCCCCCGAACTGAAGAGCCTGGTCCAGCGCTCCCGCCACTCGCTCATTGCTCACCAGCAGCAGATCGATCTTCACCGTGCGGACATCATCCCAACGGTTCGCCGCTTCAACTTCGGCCGGGCTAAGGTAGGTCTGCACACCAACACTGTTATTCACCGCCACGCCGAAACTGGTGCGCAGCGACTCCACACCTTCCACGACCTCATTTGTCTGCGGTGGAACCTGCGCCGCATCGCGGACAAACAATGCACGAATGGGCTGCCCGTTTGCCGTGACGCGGCCGGTATCCGCCACGTAAAAGGTCCTGTAGGCGAAGCCAACTACTCGCGCTGGGCTGTTGAACGCGATATCCGAGAATTTGAAACCACCGCATTTGGCGTTCTTGTCATTGGTGCTCGCAGCATGAGTCAGCGTCACCTGGCCTGAACCCGACGCGTTCGGTTTGTTGGTGATGCGAATGACCACCGCCTTCTCCATGTCTTGCACCATCACCGCATGGTCCTGCTGCATGCTTGGGCAATAGGCCGTGACCTTGAGATTCGCATTGAGTGACGGTTTGAGCAGTTCACCCGCAGTCAGGAAGGACTCGCAGCCGTCGTTGGCGAAGATCGCCACCTGGTCGGTGCCTACCGCCCCAAGCTCGCCGGTTGCCGTGATGCGTCGTGCCGAGATGGGGCGATTCATGGCACTCCATCCACCTGGGTCTCCGTTGGCGGCGACCACGCAGATGTCCTCCTCATCAAGCCGAGCCCCCACCCCAACGCCCGCAGGGCGCAGTTCGGCGGCCAGGTATTGCAGGGCGAAGCGTCCGTTTTCCTGCAGGTTTCCCGCGACCCCCCGAAGAAGGAAGGTGTTCTTGTTGCTGATGAAGACCTGGAGAACCGCCAGACTGATGACCAAGCCAATCGCCATGGCTACCATCAGCTCCACCAGGCTCAAGCCGCGTTGCTTGTGCATGAGCACCCCGTCAAATCTGCGTGACGAAGGAGAATTGCTGGGCGGCGTTACCACCCACCCGCTCCTCGTTCCATTGCACGATTACCGTGAAGCGACCACCGTTCTGCACGACACCGCCGTTCCCCTCCGGTAATTGCCTGGCGAGGTTGGCGCGCCATTCCGCCAAGTCCCGCTGGAAAGGCAGGCAGGTTTCCTTCGCCGGATCACAGGCCAAGGCGGCACCGACCGCCAGGTTGTAGAACCCCGCCTGCGCATCTCCTCGCGCAGCGCGCATGCGATCAGCCATCTCATAGGCCAGGAAGGTCGCATGAGAGCGCACGGACGCTAGCTGGTTGGCCTTAAGCGAGGTGAGCTGCATGGCTGCCAGCCCCAGTACTCCGATGGAGAAAAGGAGCACTGCGACCAGGACTTCGATGAGGGAGGCTCCCCGCTGGTACGACGCGCTCATTTGCAGCTTCCCCTCTGCAGAGAAATCGAACCGGACAGCTCAATGGAAACACTGCGATTGAAGGTGGCGCAGCCCAGCGATGTATCCTTTGCCGTCAGGGTAAGCGCCATTCTGGCCGCGCTTACCAGCCGGCCCTGCGAGTCGAAGAGGATGTTTTGCAGCCCTGCCGGGGTGACCGCAAATGCGCTCAGGGGAGGGAAACGGCGCAGCTCCAAGCTGTCCCGCTCGCGCAACAACTGCCAGCTGCCATCGCTTGCCAGCGGCCCCTTCAGCCGGATGGTCTGCGCTCCCTGGACTGCTTCGCGGCGCGCATAGTTGAGCATGCCGGAGAACGCATCAAGTTCTGCCGCTGCCTGGTTCTCGCGCAGTAGTTGGGAAAAGTTCGGTGCTGCCAACCCGATCAATACTGCGAGCACGACGAGCGTGACCAGCAGTTCGATCAACGTGAATCCTCGCTGCGACATTCCCTGCCCTCAAAGGATGGTACGAACCTGAGCGGGCAGACACCCGCGCGACGGAGCTTCCTACCCCGACCTTGCCGACCTTCCATGACGAGCGGTCGATATTTAACGACCAGCGGCAATTTACGCGCGAATAGTAGCTGATTGGTACTACCGTTTTAAATCACGTTTTATGAACTGCGAGCTTGCCCACAAGATTGGCCGGGACGGTGCCGCAGAACGGGCCACCGGGCCTGTCCTGGCAATCACGCACAGCCGCTAACGCCAAGGCGTCCCTCAGCCCAGACGCCCCTCTGGCGCATAGGGCTGCGGGTCGATGATCGGCTCGCGGCCAAGCATCAGATCCATCAGCAGGCGGCAGGATGCTGGGGCCAGCACCAGCCCGTTGCGGTAATGACCGCAGTTCAGCCACAGACCGTCGGCGCCTGGCACAGGGCCAATGAAGGGAATGCCTTCAGGCGAGCTGGGCCGCAGTCCCGCCCAGTGTCCTACCAAGGCGGAGTTGGCCAGTTCCGGCAACAGCTCGAAAGCGGATGCCTTGAGGCTCTCCAAGGCTTCGTTGGTAGGGGTCTTGTCGAAACCGGCATGTTCCAGGGTGCTGCCCACCAGGATATGGCCGTCCCGGCGCGGGATCGCATAGCGCCCTTTCGCCAACACCATCGCCGGCAAGAAATCCTCGGCACACTTGAAGAGGATCATCTGCCCCTTCACCGGTTCCACCGGAAGCGCCAACCCCAGGCTGGCCAGCAGGTCACCACTCCAGGCGCCAGCCGCCAGCACCACACGATCGGCCAGGATCTCACCTTCGACCGTACTCACCCCGACTACGCGCGCTCCATCGCGGATAAAACCCTGCACTTCGCACGACTCATGCAAGGTCACGTTCGGCATACGCAGCAGTGCCTCACGCAGGGCACGCGTCAGCCGCGGATTTCGCACGTTAGCCACGCCGGCCATATGGATAGCGTGCCGGAAACCCGGCCCTAGCGGCGGCACGGCGGCGTGTACCTGGGCAATATCCACCGGGGCTAACGGTCGCTGCTGAACCTTGGCCCAGGCCAGCGCCTCAACCTCGTCCTCAAGATCCAGCCAATAAAGCCCGGTCACGAAAACCTCTGGATCAACGCCGGTTTCCGAGAGCAATTGCCGGCCAAGCTGTGGATAGAAATCCTGTGACCAATGCGCCAGCGCGGTCACAGCCGGACTATAGCGCCAGGGGTAGAGCGGTGAGACGATGCCACCACCGGCCCAGGAGGATTCGCGTCCTGCGCTCGATCGATCGAGCAGTACGATCCGTACTCCGGCAGCTGCGAAATTAAAGGCTGTCAGCAAGCCGATCACCCCCGCCCCGACCACGATTACATTCTCTTGACTGGTATTTGGCATTGAACTTATCCGACCTGGCAGGAATTGCGTCGGACCAGCCTGGGGACGCGCGACTACGGCGAGCAGCTATGAAGAACGCGCTGGATGGTAGACCAGCAGGCTAGTACCGAAACTTAGCATTATGCCCGCTGAATTATCTCAATGGGACGGCCGGTCAGAAACCGCCCTAGTCCATGTGCACGCTAAATGTTCAGCAATATCACTTGTGCGGATTGGCGTTGAGGCAGTGAAGCGCAGCCCGGAGCTAGCGTGAGCAAGACGCGTAAAGTCGACGAACAGCTCAGTCGGCCCCCTGGAGCAACGCTTACGCTCCAAAGGGCCAAGCGATTCAATCGATTTCCTTGTACCAATACTCTTTGCGTCGAGCGTCCAGGTCGATCTCAGGTGGCTGCTTGCAGAACGGGCCAAAACACACCGTTTCGCCGATGTCAGTGATCACCGAGGTCGGCGGTGGCGGGAAACCTCCACCTACCGCCAAAGAGGAGCGGTCATCGCCGACGGCACCATCGAGATCTGTAACAGGAGTACCGTCCTCGAAGTTGACGACATAGATACGTGCAACCCCCAAGCCGCTCGTACAACTATCTCTGTCGACAGGCTCAGGCTGGTTGGTTGCAAAGAACACACTCCCCCCTGCCGTGACCGCATTGCCAACCGACTTCTCACCATCCGCCAAGTTGAAATACCAGCCTCGCGCCGCAAGTAGTTGCTCTTTTGCTGCGGCTTGTAGCGTTGCGTTAGACGACTGAACCAGGTTGTCAGTGGCGTTGTACAAGTCGGTTATCGTAATGGTGGATTGCCCATCCCCACTGATGCCAACACTGCGATCCTTGAGCATGAAAAAGTGGTTATCCACCGAGGTGTCGAAAGGATGTTCCCGATCACCGGAGCCCAGCAAGATTGCATCGAAGGGTCCTCTATCGTCGTCGCCATACACCACATCAGGTACATAGAGGAACTTGCGCGCATTCGCGCCCGTCCCTCCCAGTGAAGCAAAATGATGGACTTTCCATTCATCTGGATCTTGATCGGCAATATCGACGCGCCAGATGTTGGCCCCGGTATCAACCGCATACAGTCGATCTGCATAACCGTCGCGGTTACGATCAATCACTGCGATATCAGCGGGAATACTGTGAGTCATACCGGAAACTGTCACAGTGCTGCTTGTGTCCTCGGGATCCGGACCAGCCTGCCAGATGACGTTTCCGTTTCGAGCATTGATTACCAGGATGCCGCGCCCCATGCTGGCCGAGGTGGCCGGCACGGCGTCCTCGGCGGCGGCATCATAACCGGCACCCAAGATCAGCACCGGAGTGGCAACCCCCTCGATATTCAGCTTGGCGACCTTTGCCTCTGACCAAGTCTGCCCAAGCTCGTCGTAACCGTCATCGCAGCTCGCTGCAGCGCTAAAGCACCCCCGTTTCCAAAGCAACTTTGGGGACTCCGGCACTGAGACATCCAAGGCGTAGATAAATCTTCCACCACGACGCATGGTGACGTAGAGGTAGGCTTTTTCGCCGCTATCGCCCTCGATCCGTCCATCCCCATCTGTATCTTCGGTGTAGATACTGATATTGCCGTCCACCGAATAAGGTTTGTTTTCAGCGTCAGGGACAGGGTTAGACGGCACATTGATTGCAGGCGAGTTGTCACGCAATCGCTTGAACTGATCGAAAAACTCCGGCATGGCGAACGCCCAGAGCTCGGTGCCGCCATCAGTTGTCGCCTTGCCACCTTTGACCGCACGCAAGAGCCCATCGTTGGCACCGTAGAACACCACAATGTCTGCATCAGTTCCCGAGCGGTTGAAGTTGATGACCGCCGGACGCGAATGCACCACGTCACCGTGCAAAGACGGTCGGACCTCTTCGCTGTTCCGTTCCGCCGGAGTCGTATTGTCGGCCCCACGCACCCAGTTGATGAGTGCATCACGCTCCGCAGCATCAACCGCGCCAAGCGCGGCCGCTGTGATATTAGTGTTGGTGTCTACGAAAGGTGTCGTGCTCAACGAACTGCCATTGCCACAATCGCCTGTGCAGGTATAGAGATTTCGGGTCAGATAATCCGCACGCTGTTGTTGGGCAGCGCCACCTTTCTCCACCACGTCGCCATCCGGGCTGTCCGAAGCGGTAATGTCCTCACGGTAGTCCCAATAGGTGGAAGCATCGGTCCAGAAGCTCTTGGCATTGCTGCGGATAAAACCAGTCGTTGGGCTCTGTGCGGCAATTGGCGGGCTGCTCGCATCAGCCAGGTAGAGCACTCCCGTCGCCGAGTCCTTGGCGAACTGGTAGAGCTTCAGGTTGCCGTACCAGCGCGGCTTGGCGAGCGCATCGGGGCGGAACATCCCCATGTACACTTCGTTCAGGTAGGTGCCGCGTACGTTCACACTCACCGGCAGCGCGGTAGAAGCGAATACGCTGTTGATGTCCTGAATCTGCTTGAAGGTGTTTTCGAGGACGGTTTTCAGCTCATCGGCGTTGTAGACGGCATGATAGTCGCCGCCCCCCTGTTGAGCCATGCTTTTCAGCAATGCTGTATTGTCCGGCCCCTTACCATTGGTTAGGGGGGACACATCAATGGTATAGGTCTGAATCAGCTTACCTTTCATGAAGCGGGCATATTCATCGGACCAGTTTTCCTGGAGTCCGCTGGGGTTCAGGCTGATCTGACTGATATTGCCACCACGGCTCGTGAGAAAGTCCTTGGCCTTGTTGTTTTCCCCATTATCAGGGGCACCGTTACTGATGAAGATGACGTAGTTTGAAGCACATGCATCCGTAACGGGCTTAGCATAGCGAGGCTTGGAGGCAAATGCGGCGAGGTCCGTCTTAATCTTGTCGCCTGAGCGCGCATCCATACCCTCGAAGTAAAGATAAGCCTCGTCCATGGCCTTGGCGTACTCGGCCCCGCTTCCCTTATCGCTGTTGATGTTCAAGCCCAGGATGAGCTGTTGAAGAGTGCTCTTGTTGGCAGTGGTCATCGCCCGAATTGCTGACCGCACATAGCCGCCGCTGACCTGAGCATTTCCATCTCCGCTTTCAGAGAAGAGCATCAGTCCGACATTGAATGCGTTCTCATCAAAACCGGCAACGACAGCTGCAAGAGCCTCGCGTTCCAGATCAAACTTGGTTGCTGCTCCCGCCGATGCACTCCAGTTAGCAGTGTTATCCAGGATGATCAATACATTCGGACGAGTATCACTTTCAGGGTTGGTGGTCATGAAGAGGTCGGTGTCCTGCGCCGGAGCCCCTCCCGACAAAACGAGAAGCCCCCAGAGGAACATCCTTGAGCCAAAACCAGGACATTTCATTTTTTCGTCTCCTGAACCTACAGGGGGCATGAACCGTAAGGCATGACGATTGAAACGCCTTGCCGGATGACTACCTTACTGCCGGTAGCCGCATCATCGACCGTCGCAGACAACTCCCACTGAGTGTCCTCAGGCGGGAACATCATCGTAGCGGAATAACCCGACTTGACTTGAGACCCTGTGCACACCGGTGCGCTGACGCTGACGCTGAGGCCACTCACGGTCAGAGTGCGCGCCGCTGGCACCTTGAATGCGCTGATGGAGCTGATGGTTTGCTCAATGGCATCTTGAGCGGCTGCTTCAGCCTCTTGCTGGGTCTGAACGTTGAATATGATGCTCTGATTGACGGTGCTCGAACTGATGGCCGAAACGCCCAACAAGGCCATCACCACCAACATCAACAAGGCGACCACCAACGCGGCCCCCGTTTGCCTGCAAGTATTGGTCATCACATTTCCTTCCGGCTGCTGAGGTTCATCGCGCGAACGACCGCGTTGAACGCGTGGCGCTTGAAACTGCCACCCGGAGTGACGTTGACGTCGCCCAGCACGTAACTCTTAGTGTCGGTGAAGCCCGCCGTGGCTTCGGCTGAACGTGCCAACAGGTTGACTTCCACAGCCACTACGCTCTCCCATTCCGCCATTGAGTTCGGCAGCGCAATGTAACGGTCAGGCGTACCATCGCTGTTGTCATCCAGGCCATAGCGCAGCTGCAGGTTTTCGATCCCCTCGGCAACAGGCGTTGAGGTCAGGGCACCGTCCTTCAGTTCGCGGCGCCACAGCGAGGGAACTCCGTCGCCGGCCCCGGCGCAATTGCTGCAACTACGCAGGTAATAGATGTGGACGACATATTTACGGATATCTGCCGCTGTTGTGCCGTCTTTTTTCTTGAGCGTGAACTCATCAGCATCGCCCAACCCCACCAAAACCTCATTCGAGCGAGTCTGAATATAGTAATCAGAGGCGTTCAAACTTGCGGCAGCAGCCACTTGAGTGGACGACCGACGAATAACCAGCACGTCTCCGCCTATATAGCCTGGCAAGCAACTGATGGGAGCCGAACCGGCCGCGGCGTAGCCTTGAACCGGAGCATCCATTGCATCCTCGAGGGCGGTTACCGATAGCGTGCAACTGTTGGGCATGCTGGCCGGTACTTTGAGATTAGAGAACTCACCGTAGAAGCCGGCATGGCGGATATCGTCGCGCAGGACCTGAAGCGCGTAACGGCCATTCTCCAACTGTTGACTGTTTCGCGTCAGCTCGCTGTAGCTCTGGCTAGAACTGATGATGACGTTGGACACGCCAAGCAACAGCACCACGCTGACCGTGAGGGCAACCATCATTTCAACGAGGGAAAAGCCGCTCTGCCTTATAGCCACCCTGCCTAACTCCCGTGTATTAGCGCTAGTCATCGATGCGGCCCAGTCAGTCCAGAGTGGCAAAGCGAACGGTTCGAGTAACTACGCGACGCTGCGCATCATTGCCATAGAGGCTTTGCCCACAGGTGTTGGTCGGTGCTCCAGTCTCGGACAAGCCTTGCCAAGCCACACTGACCAAATAGCTTTCACTTGAGCCGGTGATACAGCCACGGGCACCGACCATGGCGCCCACCGAACTACTGCCTTGTGTTTCCGCAGCCCCTTTCAGAAGAGCATCCCAAGCAACCAGGTCGGCGTCGGCAATATTGTTGCATCCGGTCCCGGAGAAGCTGCTGCCAGATCCAAGGGGATTGGTCTGGGCATAGCAGTTTCGCGCTGGTCGGTTGGCAGTCATTCGGGCGGCAATGTCCTCCAACAGAACCAGCGCCTGGGCGCGCTGGTATGATTCGATTTCGGCTTGATGTGCGCGAACCATCATGGCCGCCATACCCAGCAGGCCAACCGAAAGCACAAGAAGTGCTATCAGCACCTCCAGCAGACCGACGCCGGATTGCCCTCTGAACTCGCCCCGCTTATCCACTGCAAGCCCCCGAGCGCGAAAGCCGGGCATGCCCGGACATGTCTACATTCACGATGCGGCGCGTCGCTTCAGACTTGCAGACGGACACCGCAGCACTAAGACCTCCGCTGACACGGCCATTGGGCAGGTAGGTGAAACTGGTCGGGGAATCGCCAAAATCGAGATCGCCCGGTGCGTCCCAGACTTTGAGAACGCCGTCCTCACTAGTGACTTCCCAGCCAGCTACCCAATCATCATCGACCGCAGCCACTGTCACATCCTGATTACGCTTGATGGCTTCACTGCGCGCGAAATTTAACGCCGCCAGCAAATCATAGGACGCTGTCTTGACCTGCTGGTTGGCTATAAAGCTTCTGAAACTCGGCACGGCCATGACTGCAAGAATGGCAATGAGCGCCAGTGTCACCATCAGTTCCACCAAAGTAAATCCGCGACTCGGAACGCCCCTCATCGCCACTCCCCCGTCTTCGCTCCGGTGCTGGAAAGTGTCTGGTTACCATCTCCTTCTTGAGCTGACCCTGTCTTGGGTGTGGCGGTAATCAGGTAAGACGGAGGAGTAGCTGCGTTGTTGATGCCGGGAGTGATGGTGTAGTTCTTCGCAACACTGGCCGGCACGGTTACTCCCAGCTGTGTCAAGGTGCCGTAGCTGCGAACATCCATGAAGTACTGTTGCTGGCGACTGGCGATATCCAGCATGAGTTGCTGGACTTCCGAGCGATTCGCCCGAACCACGTATTGCGTGTAAGAGGGATAGGCAATTGCTGCCAGAATGGAGATGACCACCACCGCAATCATGAGCTCTATTAGGGTAAAACCGCCCTGTTTAGTTCTGTACACGAGGCCACCTTGCTGGTTGTACGACCGGAGGAATGCCGGATTCAACTTCACGGCTCTCGACATCAGTTGAGATCCTTTCAACTCACTCATTCTCCACCCTCCAACTGCCGACGCAACTCTCACACCAACGATCGCCTTGGTTCTGCTCGCCAACTGCCGACTGCCAGCGCCCCACAGCCTTCGGACATTGCAGTTATCAGGTGTAAAGGCTTAGCACAATCACGCATATAGGATGCCCCTTTCCCACAGACCACATAGTGACCTGCCACCAAATTTCGGAGTTTTCTCAGTCACTCCAAAGATCGAGTGACATTGAGAAAATCCTTCAATTCCAGAAGCTTATAGGCCGGATAAGACTGACGTCCTTTTATCGGCGACGGGCGGGCCAAGACCACGGACGACAGGTCGCCCATTTGTTCACGCCTGGGGAGCACGGATGCTATGGCTGGAATCCTTCGCGGCTTTACGCTTGTCGAGGCGCTGGTTGTGCTGGCGCTAGTTACACTACTCGTCAGCCTCGGAGTACCCGCAATGACAGACCTCATACGCTCATACCAACTCAGAACTGCAAGCCACGCTCTCTTGGTCAGTTTCAACCAGGCGAGACAAGCTTCGGCCACCAGGAGGGTCCCGGTGCTGGTCGACAATCTGCACGAAAATTGGTCTGCAGGATGGCGGGTTTACGCCGATCAGAACAATAACGCCAGGTGGGACGAGAGCGAGCCGGTGCTGGCGGAAGTCGGCCCGCAGCCAGAGGGGGTGATAATCAAAGGGAACGCCCCGGTGCGACGCTATGTACGCTATACGCCAACAGGGCGGACCTCAATGGCCAGCGGAGCCTTCCAGGCGGGAACCCTGGTCCTCTGCCACAACGGCGGCAGGGTCGCTGTTCGAAAACTGGTGATCAGTGCGACAGGCCGGGTACGCCGCACCCAAGAAGCACCCGGCCCCTGTTGAAGCCCCGAAACATCCGATCAACCTACGTTGACCACCCGCAACTCCTTCGGCATCGAAAACGTCACATTTTCCGGCCGCCCATCCAACTCGACCGCGACCTCCGCGCCCCACTCCCGGAGCTGGTCGATCACGCCTTGCACCAGCACTTCAGGCGCGGAAGCGCCGGCGGTGATGCCGACACGCTGTGCCTTGTCGAACCATTCGCGCTTGAGGTCTTCGGCACCGTCGATCAGGTAGGCCGGAGTATCCATACGCTCAGCCAGTTCGCGCAGGCGGTTGGAGTTGGAGCTGTTGGGGCTGCCGACGACCAGGACCACGTCGCTCTCGTGGGCCAGTTGCTTGACCGCGTCCTGGCGGTTCTGGGTGGCGTAGCAGATGTCGTCCTTGCGCGGACCGCCTATGTTGGGGAACTTGGCGCGCAGCGCGTCGATGACGCGGCTGGTGTCGTCCATGGACAGGGTGGTCTGCGTGACGAAAGAAAGCGCATCGGGGTTATGCACTTGCAAGCGCTCCACGTCGGCCTCGTCTTCCACGAGGTAGATCGCGCCACCGTTGCGAGCGTCGTACTGGCCCATGGTGCCTTCCACCTCCGGGTGACCGGCGTGGCCGATAAGGATGCATTCGCGGCCGTCGCGGCTGTAGCGCGCGACTTCCATGTGCACCTTGGTCACCAGCGGGCAGGTGGCGTCGAACACCTTGAGGCCGCGACGGTCAGCCTCCTGGCGCACCGCCTGGGAGACGCCGTGGGCACTGAAGATGACGATGACGTTGTCCGGCACCTGGTCCAGTTCCTCGACGAACACGGCGCCACGGGCGCGCAGGTCCTCGACAACGAACTTGTTGTGCACGACTTCGTGACGCACGTAGATCGGCGGGCCGAAGACTTCCAGGGCGCGGTTGACGATCTCGATGGCGCGATCGACGCCGGCACAGAAGCCACGCGGGTTGGCGAGTTTGATTTGCATGGCGGTTACCTCGTCCGGCCGCAGGAGATCAGGCTGGCTTTACCGACAGAATCTCCACCTCGAAGGCGAGAGGCTTGCCGGCCAATGGGTGATTGAAGTCGATGGTCACATGGGTGTCGTCGATCAGTTTGACCACCCCGGGCAGCTCGGCATTGGCCGCGTCGTTGAAGATGATCAGCAGGCCTTCGGAAAGCTCCATGTCCTGGAAATTGCCGCGTGGCATCACCTGCACGTTCTGCGGATTGGGCTGGCCGAATCCCTGCTCGGGTTCGATGGCCAGCACGCGCTTGTCGCCGCTTTTGAGGCCGAAAAGCACGCTCTCGAAGCCCGGCAGCAGGTTGCCGTCACCGACTTTGAAGGTGGCCGGATTCTTCTCGAAGGTGCTGTCCACCACGTCGCCGTTATCCAGCTTGATGGCGAAATGCAGGGTGACCTCCATGTCCGGCCCTATGCGATGTTCAGTCATGGGCAGGTTCTCCGGACTTCTTCGCTTTGAACATATCCAGCGCCAGCATCAGGGCGCCGACGGTGATGGCGCTATCGGCCAGATTGAACGCCGGGAAATACCAGCGGTTCTGCCAATGCACCAGGATGAAATCGACCACGTGGCCAAGCACCACGCGGTCATAGAGGTTGCCAAGGGCACCGCCCAGGACCAGCGCCAGCGCAACAGCCAGCCAGGTTTCCTCGGGCTTCAGGCGCTTGAGCCAGACCACCAGCACGCCGCTGACCACCAGGGCGATCACGGCGAACAGCCAGCGCTGCCAGCCGGAGCTGTCGGCGAGGAAACTGAAGGCCGCGCCGGTGTTGTAGGCCAGCGTCCAGCTGAAGTAGTCGGGAATGACCACGATCTGTTGATAGAGGTTGAGCTCGGTTTCGAAAAACCACTTGCTCGCCTGGTCCAGTACGAACACAAGGACCGTGAGCCAGAGCCAGCCGAGACGACCGTATGCCTTAGGCATAGTGACGAACCTCGCCGGCACCATCGATGTTGTCCACACAGCGACCGCACAGGTCCGGGTGCTTCACGAACTGGCCGACATCGGCGCGGTGGTGCCAGCAGCGGCCGCACTTGGTGTGGGCAGACTTGTGGATCTTCAGCTTGAGGCCGGCCACCTCGGTTTCAACGGCATCGGCCGGCGCGCTGGCCAGCGGCTGCACGTCAGCGGCAGATGTGATCAGCACGAAACGCAGTTCATTGCCCAGCTTGGCCAGGCTGGCCGCCAGGGCGTCTTCGGCGAAGAGGGTCACTTCGGCCTGCAGGTTGCCGCCGATGGCCTTGGTGCTGCGCAGGTTTTCCAGTTCTTTGTTGACCGAGGCCTTGACGGCCATGACCTGTTCCCAGAACTCGCGGCCCAGCTCGGTACCTTCCGGCATCTCGCCAAGGCCCTGGTACCAGGTGTTGAGCATGACCGATTCGTTGCGTTCGCCCGGCAGGTATTGCCAGATTTCATCGGCGGTAAAGGCCAGGATCGGCGCAACCCAGCGCACCAGCGCCTCGGCGATGTGGAACAGCGCGGTCTGGCAGGACTTGCGCGCCACGCTGTCGGGCGCGGTGGTGTACTGGCGGTCTTTGATAATGTCCAGGTAGAAGCCACCCAGCTCCTGCACGCAGAAGTTGTGCACCTTGGAGTAGACGTTCCAGAAGCGGTATTCGCTGTAGGCCTCTTCCAGCTCACGCTGCAACAGCAAGGCGCGGTCGACTGCCCAGCGGTCAAGGGCCAGCATGTCCTCGGCGGGCAGCAGGTCCTTGGACGGATCGAAGCCGTTCAGGTTGGCCAGCAGGAAACGCGCGGTATTGCGAATTCGGCGATAGGCATCAGCGCTGCGCTGGAGGATCTGCTGGGAAACAGCCATCTCGCCGGAGTAGTCGGTGGCCGATACCCATAGACGCAGGATGTCGGCACCCAGGCTGTCGGTGACCTGTTGCGGAGCGATCACATTACCCAGGGATTTGGACATCTTGCGGCCACTCTCGTCCACGGTGAAACCGTGGGTCAGCAACTGGCGGTACGGCGCATGGTCGTCGATGGCGCAGCCGGTCAGCAGGGACGAGTGGAACCAGCCGCGGTGCTGATCGGAACCTTCCAGGTAGAGGTCGGCCGCCGGACCGCTGGCATGGCCCAGTTCGGCGTGGGAGCCGCGCAGGACGTGCCAGTGAGTGGTACCGGAGTCGAACCAGACGTCCAGGGTATCGCTGATTTTGTCGTAATGGCCGGCCTCGTCACCGAGCAGCTCGGCGGCGTCCAGTTTGAACCAGGCCTCGATGCCTTCCTGCTCGACACGCCGAGCCACCTGTTCCATCAGCTCGACGGTGCGCGGGTGCAGGTCGCCGGTGGCTTTATGCAGGAAGAAGGGTATCGGCACGCCCCAATTGCGCTGGCGCGAGATGCACCAGTCCGGGCGGCCGGCGATCATGCCGTGCAGGCGAGCCTGGCCCCAGCCCGGAACGAACTCGGTCTGCTCGATGGCGGTCAGCGCGCGCTCGCGCAAGGTGGCGCCCTGCTGCGGTTGCTTGTCCATGCCGACGAACCACTGCGCGGTGGCGCGGTAGATCAGCGGGGTCTTGTGGCGCCAGCAGTGCATATAGCTGTGGCTGATGGACTCGTGCTTGAGCAGCGCGCCCACTTCTTCAAGCTTGGCGACAATGGCCGGGTTGGCCTTCCAGATGAACTGGCCGCCGAAGAAAGGCAGGTCCTGGACATAGACACCGTTGCTCTGCACCGGGCTGAGGATGTCGTCGTTGCTCATGCCGTACTGCTTGCAGGTACGGAAGTCGTCCTCACCGTAGGCCGGCGCGGAGTGAACGATGCCGGTGCCGGCGCCCAGCTCGACGTACTCGGCCAGGTAGACGGGCGACAGGCGCTCGTAGAAGGGGTGACAGAAGCGGATCTGGTCGAGCGCCTCGCCTTTGGCGGTGGCAATAACCTGGCCTTCCAGGCCGTAACGTTGCAGGCAGGATTCCACCAGCTCTTCGGCCAGCACCAGGAGACGCGCGCCCGTATCGACCAACGCGTAGTTGAATTCGGGGTGGACGTTCAGCGCCTGGTTGGCCGGGATGGTCCAGGGGGTGGTGGTCCAGATGACGATGGCAGCCGGCTTGGCCAGGCTCGACAGGTCGAAGGCGGCGGCAAGCTTGTCGGCATCTTCAATTGGGAAGGCGACGTCGATGGCATCAGACTTCTTGTCGGCGTATTCGACTTCCGCCTCGGCCAGGGCCGAACCGCAGTCGAAGCACCAATTCACCGGCTTCAACCCCTTGAACACGAAGCCCTGCTTGACCATTTCGGCCAGGGCTCGGATTTCGCCGGCCTCATTGCTGAAGGCCATGGTCTTGTAGGGATTGCTCCAGTCGCCCAGCACGCCGAGACGAATGAAGTCAGCCTTCTGGCCCTCGATCTGCTCCGCGGCGTAGGCGCGGCAAAGCTCGCGAGTCTTGTCTGCAGGCAGGTTCTTGCCGTGGGTGGTCTCGACCTTGTGCTCGATGGGCAGGCCGTGGCAATCCCAGCCGGGCACATAGGGGGCGTCATAGCCTGCCAGGGTCTTGGAGCGGACGATGATGTCCTTGAGGATCTTGTTGACCGCGTGACCGATGTGAATGCTGCCGTTGGCATAGGGTGGACCATCGTGCAGGACGAACCTCGGGCGCCCTTCGCCGACCTGCCGCAGCTTGCCGTACAGGTCGATGCTGTTCCAGCGCTGCAGCAGTTCCGGCTCGCGCTGGGGCAGACCGGCCTTCATCGGGAATGCCGTCTCTGGCAGGTTCAGGGTCGCTTTGTAATCGGTCATTTCAGTCCAGGCTCTTCAATTTGATTGAGTACCCTGCCAATAGGCACGGGCGGCAGCGACATCCGCATCGATCGCCGACTTCAACGCCTCCAGGGAGGCAAAACGCTGCTCATCGCGCAGCTTGTGGTGGAAGGTCACGCTGATCCGCCGGTCATAGAGATCGCCGGCATAGTTCAGCAGGTGGACCTCCAGGTGGGCGCGCCCGTCACCCTTGACGCTGGGACGCACGCCGATGTTGGCAACGCCGGGCAGTTGCCGGCCGTCCAGTTCCACGCTGACCAGGTAGACGCCGTTGAGCGGAACCCGGCGACGCTTGAGCTGCACATTGGCGGTTGGCGTGCCCAACTGACGACCGAGTTTCTGCCCATGAAGCACTCGGCCGGTGATGGTGAATGGACGACCCAGCAGGCGATCGGCGAGCGCAAAGTCACCGTCGGCAAGCGCCTGGCGCACCCGGGTACTGCTGACACGCAGGCCATCCAGCTCAACGGTGGCGGCAGCCTCAACACTGAAGCCTTCGGCATCGCCGGCCTGCTGCAGGAATTCGAAGTCGCCGGCGCGGTCGCAGCCGAAGCGGAAGTCGTCGCCGATCTCCAGGTGCTTGGCACCCAGGCCTTCCACCAGCACCGCGTGGACGAACTCGGCAGCGCTGAGCTCACGCAAACGGCGATTGAAGGACAGGCAGAGCACCCGATCCACACCCTCACGGGCCAGCAATTCGAGCTTGTCACGCAGGCGTGTCAGGCGCACCGGGGCGGTGTCCGGACCGAAATACTCACGCGGTTGCGGCTCGAAGATCACCACGCATGTGGGCAAACCCAATTCAGCCGCGCGCTCGCGCAACCGCTTGAGAATGGCCTGGTGGCCGCGGTGCACGCCGTCGAAATTGCCGATGGTGGCGACGCAGCCCCGATCTTGGGGCCGCAGGTTGTGTAGGCCTCGAACCAGCTGCATAGCACAAGTCTTGTTCACAAAGTGGTCGATTATACGCACAGCCGGCGCTGGACAACAGGCGCTACAGACCTGCCAGCGCGACAAGTGGCGATGAGTCGGAAATCAGCGAATCACACGGCGCGCCGCGCAAAGTCACGCAGGCGGAAGCCCAGTAGTGCCAGCATGCCGAAATAAGCAATCACGCCGGCGCCTACCAGCGCACCCAGACGCAGCAAGCGCTCGGCCATGCCGCCCAACTCCCAGGCCGGCAGCAGATGCATCACGCCCAGCAGCACGGCGCACATCACCACCACCGCCAACACCAGCTTGGCGAGGAACTTGCCCCAGCCCGGCTGCGGCTGGAACAACTGCTGCTTGCGCAGTTGCCAGTAGAGCAGACCCGCGTTCATGCAGGCGGCCAGACTGATGGCCAGCGCCAGACCGGCATGACGCAGCGGGAAGACGAAAGCGAGGTTCATCAACTGAGTCGCCACGAGGGTGAAGACGGCGATCTTCACCGGCGTGCGGATGTTCTGTCGCGCATAGAAACCAGGCGCCAGCACTTTCACCAGGATGATCCCGAGCAGGCCCACGGCATAGGCAATCAGCGCGCGCTGGGTCATCAGCGCGTCGTTGGCGGTGAACTTGCCGTACTGGAACAGCGCCACCGTCAGCGGCTCAGCCAGTAACGCCAAGGCCAGGGTGCAGGGCAGCACCAGCAGGAAACACAGGCGCAACCCCCAGTCGAGCAGCTGCGAGTAGGCATGACGGTCGTCGCTGGCATAAGTCTTGGCCAGGGACGGCAGCAGGATGGTCCCCAGGGCAACCCCGAGCACGCCCGAGGGCAACTCCATCAGGCGGTCGGCGTAGTACATCCAGGACACCGAACCTGCCGCCAGGAAGGACGCGAAGATGGTGTTGATGATCAGCGAGATCTGCCCCACGGACACCCCGAAGATTGCCGGCCCCATCTGCTTGAGCACGCGCCAGACACCCGTATCGCGCAGGTTCAGGCGCGGCAGCACGAGCATGCCGATGCGCCTCAAGGACGGTAGCTGGTAAAGCAACTGCGCGAGGCCGCCCACGAGCACCGCCCAACCGAGGGCCATGATGGGCGGGTCGAAGTAAGGCAGCAGGAACAACGAGAAAATAATCATGCTGACATTCAGCAGCGTCGGCACGAAGGCCGGAACCGAATAGCGGTTCCAAGTGTTGAGGATGGCCCCCGCCAGGGACGACAGCGAGATCAGAAAGATGTAGGGAAAGGTCACCCGCAACAGGTCGGTGGTCAGGGCGAACTTTTCTGGCGTGTCGGCAAAACCCGGCGCAGTCGCCCAGATCACCCAGGGCGCCGCCAGGATGCCCACGAGGGTCACCAGCGCCAGCACCAGGCTCAGCAGGCCTGAGATGTAGGCAATGAAGGTGCGGGTCGCCTCTTCCCCCTGCTGGGTCTTGTACTCGGCCAGGATGGGAACGAAGGCTTGGGAGAATGCGCCCTCGGCAAAGATACGGCGCAGCAGGTTGGGCAGCTTGAAAGCCACGAAGAAGGCGTCGGTAGCCATTCCGGCACCAAAGTAGCGCGCGACGATGGTGTCGCGAACGAAGCCCAGTACGCGGGAAAGCATGGTGATCGAGCTGACGGCCGCCAGCGACTTGAGCAGGTTCATTCAGGGGTCCGGACAGGAATGGCACCGCCCGCCCGGTGCTGCCGGAGGGCGATCAGGCTGCCGAGTGTAGAGTCCGGGCCGGATAAAATCATCCTGCGAGAAAAGCTTACGCTCGTCGCCTGAGTCACGTGATCGCCCTTGACAAGGCCAAGTCACGTGGGCATGATTCGCGGCCTTAATTTGATTCAATTCCCCAGTTTCGAGGAGCTTGACGGTGGCCAACACACCTTCTGCCAAAAAACGCGCCAAACAGGCTGAGAAGCGTCGTAGCCATAACGCCAGCCTGCGCTCCATGGTTCGTACCTACATCAAGAACGTGGTCAAGGCGCTCGACGCCAAGGACCTGCCCAAGGCCCAAGCCGCCTACACCGCCGCTGTACCGGTGATTGACCGCATGGCCGACAAAGGCATCATCCACAAGAACAAAGCTGCTCGTCACAAGAGCCGCCTGAACGCCCACATCAAGGCGCTCGGTCAAGCTGCTGCCTAAGCTTGAGTTCTTGTAAAAAACCGGCCTTCTGGCCGGTTTTTTTATGCCCGCGTATTTTGATTGCATACTCTCCGCCCTTGAAAAAGCCCGGAATCTTCCGGGCTCTTACATCAACTCAAGGCCGGTTCGGCCAGGGCAGGATCGGAATCGCGGTGACCGCGTTCTGCGGGCTACCCTCGATCACCCGGTCGCTGTAGACCAGATAAACCAGGGTATTGCGCTTGCGATCGAAGAAGCGCACGACCTGCATGGTCTTGAACACCAGCGAGGTACGCTCCTTGAATACCTCCTCGCCATCCTTGAGCTCACCACTGAAGCGAATAGGTCCCACCTGGCGACAGGCAATCGACGCCTCGGCACGATCCTCAGCCAATCCCAGGCCACCTTTTACACCGCCAGTCTTGGCACGCGAGAGATAGCAGGTCACTCCTTCCACCCGAGGATCATCGAAGGCCTCGACTACGATTTTGTCGTTCGGACCCATCCACTTGAACACCGTGGATACCGAGCCGATCTCTTCAGCCGCAACCAACAGCGGCACTGCCAGCAGAGCCGCCGCCATCCCCTTGATCAGTCGCATCCTTCCCCACCTCAGACTAAAACCAGATTATCCCGGTGCACCAGCTCCGGCTCGTCAACATACCCCAGCAGCTTTTCGATGAGGTCGGACGATTGGCCGATGATCTTCTGCGCCTCAAGAGCACTGTAGTTAGCCAGACCCCGAGCGATTTCGGCGCCATCAGGCCCAACACAGACCACCATCTCGCCACGACGGAAGCTACCCTGAACGGCCTTGACGCCGACAGGCAGCAAACTCTTGCGATCCTCACGCAGCGCCTTGACCGCACCTGCGTCAAGAACCAGAGTGCCGCGAGTCTGTAGATGGCCAGCCAGCCACTGCTTTCGCGCGGCCAGCATGCCGCGCTCAGGCGCCAACAGAGTTCCCAGGCGCTCTCCCGCCTTGAGGCGATCCAGCACCCGCTCGATTCGCCCACCGACGATCACCGTATGGGCGCCGGAACGAGCCGCCAGCCGCGCTGCACGCAGCTTGGTCTGCATGCCGCCCCGCCCCAACGCACCGCCCGTGCCACCCGCCACAGCATCCAGCGCCGGGTCATCGGCACGAGCCTCGAAAATCAGTTGCGCATCAGGATTGTGGCGCGGGTCGGCATCGAACATGCCGTCGCGATCGGTAAGGATCACCAGCAGATCAGCTTCCACCAGGTTGGCCACAAGAGCCGCCAAGGTGTCGTTATCGCCGAAGCGAATTTCGTCGGTGACCACCGTGTCGTTCTCGTTGATCACCGGGATTGCACCCAGCTCCACCAGAGTACGCAGAGTGCTGCGAGCGTTCAGGTAACGCTTGCGATCAGACAGGTCGTCATGGGTCAGCAGGATTTGCGCCGTGTGGCGACCATGCTCGGCAAAGCTGGATTCCCAGGCCTGAACCAGCCCCATCTGCCCTACCGAGGCAGCGGCCTGAAGCTCATGCACGGCGCTTGGACGACTCTGCCAGCCCAGGCGACTCATACCGGCCGCCACAGCGCCAGAGGACACCAGCACCAGCTCCACACCCGCATTACGCAGGGCCACCATTTGCTCGACCCAAACCGCCATGGCCGAGCGATCCAGCCCACGACCATCAGCCGTCAGCAAGGCACTACCGATCTTCACCACCCAGCGCTGCGCGCCAGTCACCTTGTCCCGCATATCGTCCAACCTTAGTTAGGGCTTGTTGACGTTTCGGCGCGAGCCGCGTTGCAGCGCCATATGTCGCCAGACAAGGCGCGCAGCCATGCGAACACTCCACAGCGCCAGATGGCGCCGAGATCAGGGCACGTAGAAGATTTCCGGCCCGTCGCCGTCATCCTCGTCGTCATCGAAATCGTCGTCATCATCAGCACCAGCACTCTTCAGACCAGCACGGCGGAGGGCGCGCTGGTCGTCCATGGCCTGCAGACGGGCGCGAGCCTCATCCTCGATGCGCTGATCCAGCTCGGCAAGCTGCTCGGCGTACTCCGGCTCTTCTTCCATGCGCAGCGTGCGCTCGTCGAGGTAGCGCATGATCTCCTGGGAGAGCGCCTCTGTACCTTCGCGCTCCAGAGCAGAGATCACGAACACCGGACCGGACCAGCCCAGATGCTCGAGCACCGCCTTCATGCGCGAATCACGCTCCTCATCGAGCAACTGGTCAGCCTTGTTCAGCACCAACCAGCGATCACGCTCGGTCAGGGCCGGACTGAAGCGCCCCAACTCCTCGATAATGGTCGCGGCGGCTTCGGCCGGATCACTTTCATCCAGCGGCGCCATATCGACGATATGCAGCAGCAGACGGGTACGCGCCAAGTGCTTGAGGAAACGAATGCCGAGGCCAGCACCCTCAGCAGCACCCTCGATCAGGCCCGGAATATCGGCCACTACGAAGGACTTGAAACGACCGACGCTGACCACACCCAGATTCGGCACCAGCGTGGTGAAGGGGTAGTCAGCCACTTTCGGCTTGGCAGCGGACACCGCACGAATGAACGTGCTCTTGCCGGCATTCGGCAGGCCCAGCAGACCGACGTCAGCCAGCACCTTCAGCTCCAGCTTGAGATCACGAGACTCACCGGGCTTGCCCTTGGTGGTCTGACGCGGCGCACGGTTGGTGCTGGACTTGAAACGAGTGTTGCCCAGGCCGTGCCAGCCACCCTGCGCCACCAACAGGCGCTGACCCGCCCTGGTCAGGTCGCCGATGATTTCCTGGGTGGCAGCGTCGATCACAGTGGTGCCGACCGGCACCGGCAGGATCAGATCCTCACCCTTGCGCCCGGTGCAGTCCTTGCTGCCGCCGTTCTCGCCACGCTGAGCGTCGAAACGACGGGTATAGCGGTAGTCCACCAGGGTATTGAGGTTCGGATCGGCCTCCATGTACACGGAGCCGCCATCGCCCCCGTCACCACCGTTGGGGCCGCCCTTTTCAATGAATTTTTCGCGACGGAAACTCATCAGGCCATTGCCGCCGTCGCCCGCTTTTACAAAGATCGATACTTCATCGACGAATTTCATCAGGACGCCTCCCGTCACGGGGACGGGTTGAGTGAAACAAAGCACATAGGATACAGGGAACCCCGCTCAATGCAGAGTTTCCACAAAGCAGAAACAAAAAAGCCCCGTCGCAAGACGGGGCTTTTCCAGCGAGGTCGCGATCAGGCCGCGACGATGCTTACGTACCTGCGACCGAAAGCACCTTTAACCTCGAACTTGACCACGCCGTCCACCTTCGCGAACAGGGTGTGGTCCTTGCCCAGGCCAACCCCGACGCCGGGATGGAATTGGGTGCCGCGCTGACGCACGATGATGTTGCCGGCCTTGATGACCTGGCCGCCATACATCTTCACGCCAAGGCGTTTACTTTCTGAGTCGCGGCCGTTGCGGGTAGAACCGCCAGCTTTTTTGTGTGCCATGAGTCAAATCCTCCAAAAAGGAAATTAGGCCTGGATGCCGGTGATCTTGATTTCAGTGAACCACTGGCGGTGGCCCTGGCGCTTCATGTGGTGCTTACGACGGCGGAACTTGATGATACGCACTTTGTCGTGACGGCCTTGAGAGACCACTTCAGCGACTACTTTGGCGCCATCAACGACCGGAGCACCGATTTTCACGTCTTCGCCATTGCCGATCAGCAGGACGCGATCGAAAGTCACGGATTCGCCAGTGGCGACTTCCAGCTTCTCGATCTTCAGGAATTCACCTTCAGCGACTTTGTATTGCTTGCCGCCGGTAACGATAACTGCGTACATGGATTTTCTCCGTTAAACCTGCTCACCCGACGCTTTATAAAAATAGGTATCGGTCGGCATGGCTGCATGGCGCCGGAACTGACGCCCATGCAATTGCGTAAGGCAGGAAAATGCCCAAGGAAGTTCAGGGGCCGCGATTGTACGCAAGCCGCGATTGCCGCGCAAGCACCGCCAGCACTCGCCTTGACAGGCCCCGGCTCGGTCCCTAGCATGCCGCGCAACCCAACTGGAGCACCTCTGGCCGATGCAACCCCAGGCTTTCTACCGCGTGGTGGCGGACGATTTCACCGCAGTCGACGATATCATCCGTCGGCAGCTGACCTCCCGCGTTCCTCTGGTGGAAAAGATCGGCGACTATATCGTCTCTGCCGGCGGCAAGCGCCTGCGCCCGCTCCTGGTGCTGCTGGGCGGCAACGCCCTTGGGTTCGGCGGCGATCAACTACGCCTGCTGGCGGCGACCATCGAGTTCCTGCACACCTCTACCCTGCTCCACGATGACGTGGTGGATGCCTCCGGGCTGCGCCGCGGTCGCTCGACCGCCAACGCCTTGTGGGGCAACGCACCCAGCGTTCTGGTGGGTGACTTCCTCTATGCCCGCTCATTCGAAATGATGGTGGAGCTCGGCTCCATGCCGGTGATGCGCATCATCTCCCAGGCCACCCGGGTCATCGCCGAAGGCGAAGTGCTGCAGCTGTCCAAGATCCGCGACGCCAGCACCACCGAAGAAACCTATATGGAAGTCATCCGCGGCAAGACCGCAATGCTCTTCGAAGCCTCCACCCACAGCGCCGCTGTGCTGGCCGGCGCCAGCGCCGAGCAGGCGGAAGCCCTGCGCCAGTTCGGTGACGCGCTGGGTATCGCTTTCCAACTGGTGGACGATCTGCTCGATTACCGTGGCGATGCCGCTACCCTAGGCAAGAATGTCGGCGACGATCTGGCCGAAGGCAAGCCCACCCTGCCGCTGATCGCCACCATGCGCGACGGTACCCCGGAACAGGCCAGCGTGGTGCGCAAGGCCATTCAGCAAGGCGGCAGCCAGGACCTGGAAGGCATCCGTGCCGCCGTAGAAGCTGCTGGCGCCCTGGACTACACCGCTCGCCTGGCGCGCGACTATGCCGCCCGCGCCATCGCCTGCCTGGATACGCTGCCGTCCAATGCCTACCGCGATGCCCTGGTCGAGCTTACCGAGTTCGCCGTCGCGCGAACTCACTGAGTCCCGAACAGCCGAAAGCCCGTCCAAGCGACGGGCTTTTTTCTGTCTAGACGAAAGGTATCGATTAGCGCTTGCTATTTTGCTAATAGGAATTATTCTCATCTCAACGCTTTTCACGGAGATGAGCCATGACCTACTTGATCGATGCCTGGCTGGATCGCCCCCACCCCTACCTGCGGATACTGCATCGGGAAACCGGTGAAGTCTGCGCCGTATTGGAAGAGGAGGCCCTCGACGAGCTGCGCGACCAGGGCGACCTCGACCTGGCCGGCCTGAACTCCAGCGAGCCCTTGGTGCTCAAGGAGCTGGTGCGTAACCTTTTCCTGTTCTGCTACGCCAGGGCATTGCGCCCCCACGGCGAAGTGCACTGAGCGGAGAACGGGAATCTGGATGACGCCAGGATGCGTCATGCGCAGGACAGGCGCCCGGGCGCCATGCAGCGAGGGCAAAGGCGCCCTCGCCGGTTCCTGGTCGGGCCAGGGAAGGCTCGACCAGGGGTCAACCTGGATCAGAGGATTTCCAGGAGTTCCACGTCGAACACCAGCACGCTATGCGGCGGAATGCTGCCGACAGCCTGACCGCCGTAGGCCAGTTCGCTCGGAACGTGCAGGCGCCATTTGCTGCCGGCGTTCATCAGTTGCAGCGCTTCGACCCAGCCTGCGATCACGCCGCCCACCGGGAATTCGGCTGGCTGGCCGCGATCGTAGGAGCTGTCGAACACGGTGCCATCGATCAGGGTGCCGTGGTAGTGGGTACGCACGGTGTCTTCGGCCGACGGCTTGGCGCCCTCGCCCGCCACCAGCACTTCGTACTGCAGGCCGGACGGCAGGACGGTCACGCCGTCACGCTTGGCGTTTTCAACCAGGTATTCGCGACCGGCACCGGCAGCAGCTTCGGCCTTGGCCTCGACTTCGGCCTGCATGCGCTCGCGGATCACACGGAAGCTGGCCGACAGGGCAGCGCCATCAACGCGGCTTTCCAGGCCCTGGAAGGCGTCGCTGAGACCAGCGAGCACTGCGTCCAGGCTCACACCAGGCGGGGGATTGTCACGGATCTGATCGCCGAGCTGACGGCCAATGCCGTAGCTGACGCGGGTTTCGTCGGTGGAAAGATCAAGTTGGGACATGGCGGAACTCCGCTCAGGGAAAAAAAGGCCGGCCAGACTAGCACAGCTTCCTTTCCCCGGCTCGGGTCCGCTCCGCTACCCACGCTCAGTGGGAACTGCGGGTTGAAATGGGAACGCGCACGGTGTCCTGGCTGTCCGCCGCCATGCCACACATCTCGTCATGCACGACGTTGTGCACCAGGTGGAAAGGAAGATCCGGAAACTCATGGAGCACTTCTCGGGCATGCTCCACTGACCGCAGGTGAGTGGCATGGCCGCGACCATCATCCAGGTGATGGGAACGACCATCGATCCTGGCTTCAAGCAGATAGATGCCGCCTTCCAGGGATATAAGGTTGATTTCTTCGACGTGCCCGGCACGGGCATGGCTGGTGAGGTCGTGCAATTTCATGGCTTCGCCCTCGCGCGCTGTACACCTCAAATCTAATGCACAGGGCCAAATTCCGACGGCAGAAACGCAACCGCCCGTCCGCTTTTCAGCGGCCGGGCGGCATGGACGGCCTTGAAGTGCGACTCAGTGGTCGTGCTTGGTCATCTTGTCCAGGTAGCCCATGGCGAAAGCAGAGATAACGAAGGTCATGTGCAGGACTACGTACCACATGATCTTGTCGTTATCGATGTTCTGCGCGTCCATGAAGATACGCAGCAGGTGGATGGACGAGATCGCCACGATGGACGCGGCCACCTTCATCTTCAGCGAGCCTGAGTCCATCTTGCCGAGCCAGCTCAGCTTCTCCTTGCCATCATCGATATCCAGTTGCGAGACGAAGTTCTCGTAGCCTGAGATCATTACCATCACGAGTAGACCGCCCACCAGGGACATGTCGATCAGCGAAAGCAGCACCAGGATCAGGTCCGCCTCGGTCTTCTCGAACACATGCGGCAGGATGTGCCACACCTCCTGGAAGAATTTCAGGGTCAGCGCCAGCAACGCCAGGGAAAGGCCAAAGTAAATGGGAGCCAGCAACCAGCGCGCGGCGTACATCGAATTTTCTAGTAAGCGTTCCATGGCTTCTCGTAGTCAGCAAATAAACCGGCCGCGAGTATAACGGCGTGCTTCCTACAGAAAAATAATGGCAACGCTACAGGCATATCCCCAAACACTGTGGATAAGTCTGTGCATGAGCACTGGAGTGTCCAGTAGACGCCCCATCACCCGCCGGCCAGCGGCAGTTGCTCAAAAGCTGTCCAACCAGGAAGCCGTCAGGTTTCGGGGCGGAACTGGTAGTCACCGAGGTTCCGGCAGCGTGTGCCGTTGATTCGGCGTAGCTCACCCTGCAGGTGCAGGCGCCAGATTGGCGGGTCATGGGCTTCGGTGTAGCCCTGCTCAGCCAGGCAATCCGCTATCGCGGACAGTACCGACTCTGCCACGAAAGGCCCGTGGAATGGGCCCTGGGCTTTGATCGCCGAGGGCTGTTCCCCCGACATTCCTGCCGCACAGAGCAGTGTCCAGAGTCCATTCTCTCCCGCCAACGGACGGATCACGCATTCGATCCGGGTCACCAGTCCCAGGCACTGGCGGGTAAGGCAGAGGTTGCGCGTCATAGCGGCTTTCCTCGCAGAGGCCTGTTTTCAGCCTACACCCGAGTTGGGACCTGCGAAAGCACGATGCTTATCCACGCGAGCTGTGGATAACCCTGTGAACAGCGTGAGGGAAAAGTAGCGGGACGCAGGCTACGCAAGCATTCGTCCCTACCGCTCAATGACCGACCAGCCACACCGGGAACCCGATCCGGTGCAGCCAGTCGGCGCGGGGTCAGGCCGGGCCCTGGGTCTTGTCCGGACCCGGCGCCTTGCCGGGCCCCTGCTTCGGCCCCTTGCGCGCCGGCTTGGGCGGCGAAGCAGCTTTGGCAACGGCCTCCACCACTTCTTGGGCCGGCCCGGCCTTCTCTTCTTCTTCCAGGCCCATCTCGGCGATTTCCCGCAGGCGCGCCACCACGCGGGCGTTGACGCTGCCCTCCGGGAACTGGCCCTTGTCGTCCGGCACACCGGCCGGTTCGCCTACCAGCAGGCTGAGGGCCTCGTCGGCCTGGCGAACCGCATAGACGTGGAAGCGGCCCTTGCGCACCGCGTCCAGTACGCGCTCGTCGAGCATCAGGGTGGTGACGTTGGCGTGGGGGATGATCACTCCCTGCTCGCCCGTCAGGCCACGGGCCTCGCAGAGACGGAAGAAACCTTCAATCTTCTCGTTGACCCCACCCACCGCCTGTACTTCACCGAACTGGTTGATCGAGCCGGTGATGGCGAAGCACTGCTTGAGCGGCGTGCGCGACAACGCGGAGATCAGCGTGCAGGCTTCACCCAGGGAAGCGCTGTCGCCGTCCACGTAGCCGTAGGACTGCTCCAGGGCGATGCTCGCGGAAATCTCCAGCGGAAACTCCTGGGCATAACGACTGCCGAGGTAGCCCGTGAGGATCATCACACCCTTGGAGTGGATCGGCTGGCCGAGATTGACCTCACGTTCGATGTCGACAATTCCCGAACTGCCCGGGTAGACGGTGGCGGAAATCCGCGCCGGTACACCGAAGGCCGAATCGCCCACTTCCAGCACCGTCAGGCCATTGCACTTGCCTACGGCCGCACCGGCGGTATCGATCAGGATGACGCCTGCCAGCATGTCATCGAGGATGCGCGCGGAAACCCGACCGGTGCGGGTGGCCTTGGCCTTGAGCGCGCGATCGATATGGTCGGCACCGGTCACCGGTGCGCCGGCCAGTTGGCGGATGAAGTCAGCCTCGCTGACCAGTTGGAACAGGTCGCCGATACGCGCTGACAAGCGTCCCTGATGCTCAGCCAGACGAGCGCTGTAGGTTGCCAGACGGGCGACGGCAGCCGCGCTGAGCGGCGCCATACCCTCTTCCGAAGTGCGGGTTTTCAGCAACTGGGCGAACTGTTCCAGGCTGTCGTCGGACAGGGCGATCTCTTCATCGAAGTCCACCAGCACACGGAACATCTCCTGGAAGTCCGGGTCCAGGTCCTGCAGCGTGTAGTAGAGCTGGCGCGAGCCGATGATAACTACCTTCACCTGAAGCGGAATCACCTGCGGCGTGAGGGTTACGGTGGCCAGGCGGCCCAGCTCCGCGAGAGGGGATTCCATCTTCAGCTGACGCGAATGCAGCGCACGCTTCAACGCATCCCAGACGAAGGGTTCGCCCAGCAGCTTCTCAGCCTCCAGCACCAGGAAGCCGCCGTTGGCGCGGTGTATCGCACCCGGACGCAGTTGGCGGTAGCTGGTGTAGAGGGCCCCCTGGTCGGTGCCGTATTCGATACGGCCGAACAGGTTGTCGTAAGTGGGATGGGACTCGAACACCACGGGAGCACCGCCGTTGGCATGGTGCCCCACCACCAGACTGGGACAGTACTGCTCTTCCAGCAGCTCTCGACGCTGGGCATCCGGCTTTTCGTCCAGCAGTTGGTCGACCACCGTCTTCAGCAGGTTGACCTGCATGGCCTGCAGGTAAGCCACCACACCGGCGTTCTCCGCATACTTTTCCGACAGGGGAGAAAGCAGCGGCTGCAGAGCCTGGGTAATGGTTTCCTCGTTCAGCTGGCGCAACTGGTTGCTGGACTCGCGCTTCCACTGCGGCAGGCTGGACAGCTCCTCGTTCAGGCGCTCTTCAAGGATGGCGATGTCGTCGTGAAAACGCTCGCGCTCGGCCTCTTCCAACTGGGCGAAGTCCGCCTCGTCCAGGGCCTTGCCGTCCTTCATCGGGGTGAAGGCGATGTTCGCGCTATCGCGATAGAGGGCGACGTCCTTCTCCAGGGCCAGGCGCTCGATCACGTCCAGGGCGCGGTCATAACGCTGGTTGAAGGCGCGGTCGATGGCGCTCTTCTTCTGCTGGAAGGTGGGCGTCTCGAACACCGCCGGGAAGGTGGACAGGAGGTTATCCACAAGCTGTTCGATGTCGCAGATGAAGTCCTGCGCCTCGCCTGCTGGCAACTGCAAGGCACGGGGTTCGCGCGGCTCGTCGAAGTGGTTGACATAAACCCAGTCCGCCGGAGTGTCCAGGCGCTTGCCCTCGGCCTTGAGATAACGCTGGACGAAGGAAAAGCGGCCAGTGCCCGGCTCGCCCATGACATAGACGTTGTACCCAGGGCGAGGCATGGCCACACCGAACTGAAGGGCCTCTACCGCACGTTCCTGGCCGAGCACGCCCCGGAAGGGCTCCAGGTCGTCGGTGGTCTTGAAGCTGAACTGGTCTGGCTCGAAGGGACGAGTGAGCGCATCGGGCGTCAGTCGCAGGCTGGCAGCGAAGGAGTCAGGCATCGAGTGTCCTTAATGGCTCGGCAAGAAAGCAATGGCCGCATTCTGGCGCCGCCCTGACATCACTGGCAAGGCATTGCGCCAGAGCTGATCAATGGGCCAGGTCAGCGCAGCCCAGGCAGTACTCGGCCGCCGGCAGCACAGCCAGGCGCGCCGGCTCTATGAGCTCGCCGCAACGCTGGCAATAACCGTAGCTGCCGTCGGCCAGACGCAGCTTGGCCATACCCACACGGCGCAGGGCCGCCTGAGTCTCGGCAAGGATGGCCTCGAGCACTTCGTCGTTCTCCCGCTGGATCGCCTGCTCGGCGAAATCCGGCGAGTGGCTGCGAGCCAGGTCCTCGCGAATGGCGTTGGCGCGAGCGGTGTACTCCGCAATCAGGGCATCGAGTGTGGCCATAGGGTCAGTAGCGGTCATGTTGGAATCTCCCCAGTTCACCCCCTAAGTGTGGACGCTGTAACGCAGCCTGCATCCCACTCCGGCAAACTTGCGCAAATGCCGGCCATCGCCTTGCTTGACACCCGCCCCGGCCTTACCCAAAGCTCCGGCCGAAGAACCTCTCACCAAGAAGAGCTGCGCCCTTGAAACGGATTTTCCCGTACCTCGCCTTGTGCACCTGGATCACCGCCCACGCTGCTCCCGAAGTCCCCGCCGAACGCCTCCAGACATTGGCGGACGATCCTTACTGGATCGCCCTGGGTCATTACGAGACCGGCAAACTGGGCGGCTGGCGCAGCTATGTGGATGACGCCGATTTCTTCCTCGCCGAGAGTGGGCCGAACAATCCGGCCGACGAACTGCGCGCCACCCTGTACGCGCTCTACGCCCCGGCCGATCTTGGCGACAAGCATCCGCAATGCACCTACCCGGCGCGCACCCGCTGGCTGCGCGAGCAACTCCAGCTCACAGACCTGCCGCAGCCGGCCTGCAGCGAGTTCAGGGCGTGGTACGCCGACGTCAATCCACACAGCACGGTCCTGGTGTTTCCCGCCGCGTACCTGAACAGCCCTTCGTCCATGTTCGGTCACACCCTGCTGCGCATCGACCAGCCGGACATCCACGAAAACAACACCGTAATGCTCAGCTATGCGCTGAACTTCGGTGCCTTCATCGAGGGGGCCGACAACAGCATCCTCTACGCCTGGAAAGGCCTGATGGGTGGCTACCCCGGACTGTTCGCCCTGGTGCCCTACCGCGACAAGCTCAAGGAATACAGCCGCCTGGAGAACCGTGATCTCTGGGAATACCGCCTGAACCTCACTGCTGAGGAAACAGGGCGCATGGTTGAGCATGTCTGGGAGTTGAAGCAGATCCGCTTCGATTACTACTTCTTCGATGAGAACTGCTCTTATCGCCTGCTGGAACTGCTGGAAATCGCCCGCCCCGGTATCGAACTCACCGACCATTTCCCGATCACCGCCATCCCTACCGACACCGTACGCGCGGTGAAGCAGGCCGGCCTGGTGGAGTCCATCGACTACCGACCCTCGCGGGAGAAGGAACTGCTGGCCCGCGCCGCGCCCCTGGATGACGCCGAACAGCAGTGGGTGCTGCGTCTGGCCGACGATGAGAAGCTGCTGGACGACCCGGCCTTCCTCGCCCTCCCCGCCCCGCGGCGCGCGCTGATCCAGGACGCGGCTTTCCGTCTGGTGCGCTACCACTCCACCGGTGAGGCGCGCACCCGCGAGAACGCCACGCGCAGCTACACATTGCTGCAAGGCATCAACCGCAACCCACCACCGGAACTGGACATCGAGCGCCCCAGCCTGCCCGAGGAAGGTCACGAGTCGCGAACCTGGCAGCTAGGGGCCGGCACACGTGAAGACCGCGCCTTCGCCGAGTACGGTCTGCGCATGGCCTACCACGACCTCAACGACAACCTCTCCGGCTTCCCGCTGGGCGCGCAGATCGAAATCCTCCAGCTCAAGCTGCGCCAGTACGAGGACAACCACTGGCAGTTGCAACGCCTGGACCTGGCGACCATCCGCTCCCTGACGCCGCGCGGCGAGCTGCTCAAACCCTGGTCTTGGCAGGTGGCCGGGGGGCTGGAACGCGTGCTGGGAGAAGACGGCGACGAGCGTCTGGTCAGCCACCTCAACGGCGGCGTCGGTGGCACTTGGCAGCTTGCCGAAGATGCATTGGGTTTCGCCCTGGCCACCGCACGCATCGAGCACAACGAAGACTTTGCACCCTTCATCGCCACCGCCGCAGGCTTCAATACCGGCCTGCTCTGGCACAACCCACTGGGCAGCCTCAGCCTGGAAGCCTCCGGCGACTACTTCCACAATGGCGAAGTCCGCCGCCACCTGTCCCTCAATCAGCAGTGGGACATTTCCCGCAACCTCGGGCTGCGCCTGTCTGCACAACGGGAGTTCAGCCAGCTCGCCGCGCCGGTCAACGAGGTGATGCTGGAGCTGAAGTGGTATCACTACTGATTGGCGCTGATTGATGGGTTTCGCTTCGCTCTACGCCATCCTGCGTAGCAGGTCTGGCCTGACCTGCAGGATGGGTTGAGGTACTAAACCCATCCCCCTGCCCGAGCTCCGCCGGTAAGATGCGCGCGCGCCCCATCACAACGGGCCCAGAATGGTTATCCACCCCCTCGTCAGGCGACGCAGATGAACACCAACGGCCCCCAATTGCTGGAAGTATCCAACGGCAAGCCGATCAAGCTCTGGACCCAAGGCGTTCCGGTGGAAGAGGAAGCCCGCCAGCAACTGATCAATACCGCGAAGATGCCTTTCATCTTCAAACACCTCGCGGTGATGCCTGACGTGCACCTGGGCAAGGGGTCGACCATCGGCAGCGTGATCCCCACCGTAGGCGCCATCATTCCTGCCGCCGTCGGCGTGGACATCGGCTGCGGGATGATTGCCGCCCTTACCTCCCTGCGCGCCGCCGACCTGCCGGACAACCTCCGCGGCCTGCGCAGCGCCATCGAACGTGCGGTCCCCCACGGCAAGACTTTCGGCAAACGCGACCAGGGCGCCTGGGACGACGTACCGGATACCACCGACCAGGCCTGGCGCTCGCTCTCCAGGCGTTTCAAGGCGATCACCGCCAAATACCCGCGACTGGAAAAGACCAACAACCGCCATCACCTTGGCACCCTGGGGACCGGCAACCACTTCATTGAGGTCTGCCTGGACGAGGCCGACCGGGTCTGGTTCATGTTGCACAGCGGCTCGCGCGGGGTGGGCAATGCCATTGGCACCCTGTTCATCGAGCTGGCGCAGGCCGATATGCGCCAGCACCTGGCCAACCTGCCGGATCGCGACCTCGCGTACTTCGAAGAAGGCAGCAAGCACTTCGACGACTACGTGGAAGCGGTGGGCTGGGCCCAGGACTTCGCTCGGCAGAACCGCGCCTTGATGATGCAAGCGGTGATTGCTGCCGCGCGCAAGGCCATCGGCAAACCCTTCGAGGCCAGCCTGGAAGCGGTGAACTGCCACCACAACTACGTGCAGAAGGAACAGCACTTCGGCCGTGAAGTGCTGGTGACGCGCAAGGGCGCGGTGTCGGCGCAGAAAGGCGAGCTGGGTATCATCCCCGGCTCCATGGGCGCCAAGAGCTTCATCGTCCGCGGACTGGGTAACGAGGACGCCTTCTGCTCCTGCAGCCACGGTGCCGGTCGCACGATGAGCCGAGGGCGGGCGAAGAAGCTGTTCACCGTGGAAGACCAGGTCCGCGCCACCGCCCACGTGGAGTGCCGCAAGGACAAGGATGTGATCGACGAGATCCCCATGGCCTACAAGGACATCGATGCCGTGATGGCGGCTCAGCGCGACCTGGTGGAAGTGGTGCATACCCTGCGCCAGGTGGTCTGCGTCAAGGGCTGACGCGGCGCGGGCGCAAGGCCTCTCGCGATTGCACGTGCAGGTTGTGGCAGAGCGCAGCGAAGCCCAACAAAGGACTTCGCTGCGCCCGGCAGAGCGCGGTAGTTACACCACGCCCTGCGCCAGCATGGCGTCGGCCACTTTCACGAAGCCGGCAATGTTGGCGCCCTTGACGTAGTTCACCCGCCCGTTTTCCTCACCGTAGCTCACGCAGGCGTGGTGGATGTTCTGCATGATGCCGTGCAGGCGCTGGTCCACTTCGCCGGCGGTCCAGTGCAGACGCATGGCGTTCTGGCTCATCTCCAGGCCGCTGGTGGCCACGCCGCCAGCGTTGGAAGCCTTGCCAGGCGCGAAGAGAATCCCCGCCTCGGTGAAGATATCCACAGCCTGCAGGGTGGACGGCATGTTGGCGCCCTCGGCAACGCAGACGCAGCCATTGGCCAACAGCGCCCGGGCGTCTTCGGCATCCAGCTCGTTCTGGGTCGCGCAGGGCAGCGCGATGTCGCAGGGCAGTGCCCAGGGACGCTGGCCCGGCAGGAAACGCAAGCCTGTGCCGCTCAGCTCGCTGAGTCGACCACGGCGAACATTCTTCAGCTCCATCAGCGCCGACCACTGTTCCTGGGTCAGGCCGGCCTCGGCAAACAGGGTGCCTTCCGAGTCGGAGAGGGAAATCACCTTGCCGCCTAGCTCCATCACCTTCTGCGCTGCGTACTGGGCCACATTGCCGGAGCCGGAAATGGCCACACGCTGACCATCGACGTCGCGACCGATGCCCTTGAGCATTTCCTGAGCGAAGTAGACACAGCCGTAACCGGTGGCCTCCGGGCGAATCAGGCTACCGCCGTAGGCCAGCCCCTTGCCGGTGAACACCGAAGTGAATTCGTTGGAGAGACGCTTGTACTGGCCGAACAGGAAGCCGATCTCACGGGCGCCAACGCCAATATCGCCGGCCGGCACGTCGAGATCGGCACCGATGTGGCGGTACAGCTCGCTCATGAAGGACTGGCAGAAGCGCATGACTTCGGCGTCGCTCTTGCCCTTGGGGTCGAAGTCCGAGCCACCCTTGCCACCGCCCATGGGCAGCGAAGTCAGGGAATTCTTGAATACCTGTTCGAAGGCGAGAAACTTCAGGACGCCGAGGTTCACCGACGGATGGAAGCGCAGGCCGCCCTTGTAGGGGCCGATGGCACTGCTCATCTGCACACGGAATCCGCGGTTGACCCGGACCCGGCCCTGATCGTCGACCCAGGGCACCCGGAACAGCACCGCACGCTCCGGCTCGACGATCCGTTCGATGATGCCGGCCTCCAGGTACTGCGGATTTGCTTCAAGGAATGGCCACAGGCTGCGCAGCACCTCCTCCACAGCCTGATGGAACTCAGGCTGGTCGGGGTCGCGCTGCTTCAGGCGCAGCAGGAAGGCGTCGACAGATTGCGTCATGACTCTCACCAATTTTTCTTTTATGAACAATTTATGGCGCGAGACTCTATCAATCTGACCAGCACCTCGATAGGGCAAAATGACGCATATATGAATCTTTTTGGTGCAATACCTATAAATCCGCAACCTGAAAAGCGGAAACTCCTGAGAATTACCGCTATCAGAGGGTTACAGCGTCCGGTTACGCCAACGAAAATTCGCACCAGCGACGTGCGATCGGCGCACCATGCCGAATCACAAGACAGCCGGGAGAATCAGCGCCCCGCAGACTGCCGCAACACCTGACGGGGATTGATGCCCAGCCCGCTGCGCTTGCCACGCATCACCACCGCTCCGCGATCCGGCAGGGAGTACCAGACATCCTCCGGCACGCAAACGCCGACGCCAACGGCCGTATCGTCCAGCACCAGCTCAACGCGGAACTGGCAGCCCAGGCCGCCATCGTCCTTGTCCAGCACCCGCGCGGCGAACTCGGCGTCCCGCCCCAGCCACTGGGTATAGAGCGCGGCTGCCGGTACCTGCAAAGCGCCCCAGACCACCAGCACCAGTAGCGACCCCAGCATCAGGTGCAATGACCAGCGGGCGGCATCGGTTTCCAAGCCGAACAGGGTGCTGAAGCGCTCGCGCCTCGCGAGCCAGGCGTAGAGCCCGCCCCCCAGCACCAGGGAACAGGGCACGGCGCCCAGCTGCCAGGCCGGAGAGGGATAGAAGGAGAAGTACAGGCCGCAGACTCCGAACAGCGCCAGGGTCGAGAGCCAGAACAGATAGTGGTTGAATCCTTTCATCGAACCTCCAGAAACGAAAACGGAGCCTTGCGGCTCCGTTGTCGCGTTGGCGCTTACTGCGCCAGCTTCTTGTAGCGCACCCGGTGCGGCTGGGATGCCGCGTCGCCCAGGCGCTTCTTGCGGTCCGCTTCGAACTCGGTGTAGTTGCCCTCGAAGAAGCTCACCTTACCGTCGTCCTCGTAGGAGAGGATGTGGGTGGCGATACGGTCCAGGAACCAGCGATCGTGGGAAATCACGATGGCGGCGCCGGGGAAGTCCAGCAGCGCTTCTTCCAGCGCACGCAGGGTTTCCACGTCGAGGTCGTTGGACGGTTCGTCGAGCAGCAGCACGTTGCCGCCCTGCTTCAGGGTCAGGGCCAGGTGCAGGCGGCCACGCTCACCACCGGAGAGGTCCTTGACGAACTTCTGCTGGTCGGCGCCCTTGAAGTTGAAGCGGCCGACGTAGCTGCGCGACGGGACTTCGTAGCTGCCGATCTTGATCTGCTCGAAACCGTCGGACACTTGCTCCCACACGGTTTTGGTGCCTTCCAGGCTGTCGCGGCTCTGGTCGACGCTGGCGATCTGAACGGTTTCACCGATCTCGATGGTGCCGGAATCCGGCTGCTCCTTGCCGGTCAGCATGCGGAACAGGGTGGACTTGCCTGCACCGTTGCCGCCGATCACGCCAACGATGGCGCCTTTCGGAATGCTCAGGGACAGGTTCTCGATCAGTACGCGATCGCCATAGCCCTTGGAGACGTTGTGCAGTTCGATGACTTTGTCGCCCAGGCGCGGACCAGCCGGGATGTAGATCTCGTTGGTTTCGCTGCGCTTCTGGAATTCCTGCGATTGCATTTCCTCGAAGCGTTGCAAACGGGCCTTGGACTTGGACTGGCGTGCCTTGGCGCCCTGGCGCACCCACTCCAGTTCGGCCTTCATGGCCTTAGCGTGGGAGGCTTCCTGCTTGGCTTCCTGGGCCAGGCGGTTGGCCTTGGATTCCAGCCAGCCTGAGTAGTTGCCCTCGAAGGGGATGCCGTGGCCACGGTCCAGCTCGAGGATCCAGCCCGCGACGTTGTCGAGGAAATAACGGTCGTGGGTAATGGCTACCACGGTGCCGGGGAAGTCGTGGAGGAAGTGCTCCAGCCAGGCCACGGAGTCGGCGTCCAGGTGGTTGGTCGGTTCGTCCAGCAGCAGCATGTCGGGGGCCGACAGCAGCAGGCGGCACAGGGCCACGCGGCGCTTCTCACCGCCGGAGAGGTGTTCGATCTTCGCGTCCCAGGCTGGCAGGCGCAGGGCGTCTGCGGCGACTTCCAACTGGCGCTCCAGGTTGTGGCCGTCGGAAGCCTGGAGAATGGCTTCCAGCTTGGCCTGCTCGGCGGCCAGGGCGTCGAAATCGGCGTCCGGCTCGGCATAGGCGGCGTAGACCTCGTCCAGGCGGGCCTGGGCCTGCTTGATCTCGCCCACGGCCTCTTCGACGATGTCACGCACGCTCTTGGTCGGGTCCAGCTTGGGTTCCTGGGGCAGATAGCCGACCTTGATGCCAGGCATCGGGCGGGCTTCACCATCGATCTCGGTATCCACCCCGGCCATGATGCGCAGGAGGGTCGACTTACCTGCGCCGTTCAGGCCGAGCACGCCGATCTTGGCGCCCGGGAAGAAGGACAGGGAAATGTCTTTGAGAATCTCACGCTTCGGGGGCACGACCTTGCCGACCCGGTGCATGGTGTAGACGTATTGAGCCATGGCTGACCTTGGTGCTGTGACAAATAGTGGATAAGGCGGGGAGCGACAATTTGGGAACAGGCGCTCCCGCGCGCGTGCGGCAAAGCTACCGGAATGCACCGGGGAGGGCAAACGACGCTCGTCGTTCGTACTGGCACTTTGAAGGCCTTCAAGGCATGCTAGCCGGCCCGCGGGCCCCAAGGTCCGGGATACCCCGTCACCTGCCAATCGAGCAGTAGCAGGAACGCCATCCGTGCCAGCCACCCCACGCCCGCCAGCCCAGCACGAGCCAGGACTCCCTCCGGCCAGCGTCCCCGCGCGCGGTTCGGTCAAGGGCCTGCTGATGGGCCTTGTGCTGCTGATGCTGGCCCTGCTGCTCTGGCAGTTGCACCAGGAATACCGACAGTTGCAGGACGGTGCGCGGGACCGCAATTACACCCTGACCCGCGAGCTGGCCAGTCACCTTGAACTGGTCATGCAGATGAAAGCGGACGCCGTTCTCGCCCTGCTTCGCCAGCAGCCCCCAAATCCCCGGAACGAAGACCAGGAACTGGTCGAACTGGACCTGCTGCGCCCCATCCTGCCGTCGATCAACAGCCTGGCGTGGCTCAACCCCAACGGCGGTGTGCTGGCTGATACCCAGGCCGGCAACGACGACGCCCTGTTCCTGACCAGCCTGGTCCAGCGAGGCGAAGGCGAGATCTACCACTATGCCTTCAGTCCCCAGGGCCGTGGCGAGGTTTATCTGATCCTGCGCCAATCGCCCCTGCCCGAGCCCAGCGGCTACTGGGCGCTGCGTCTCGACGCCGATGCCATCCGTACCTGGCTGCTCAAGCATGAGGACCGCGACTATCGTTGGCTGCTGGAGGATCGCGTCCTCCAGCGGGTCCTGGCGCAGAGCGGCAAACCGCGACGCGCCACCTCCATCGTGATGCCGGTAACCGCCGAGCAGGAAGTACAGACGATTCTCGTCTCGCCACTCGGCCGCAGCGACTGGCAGCTCCGCGCCTTGCACGACGAGCGCCAGGTACGCGCCAGCCTGCTGCCAGAACTGCTCAGCAAGCTGCTGCTGTTCCTCATCAGCGCCAGCCTGGCATTGATCGCCCTCTACTACCTGCAGCGCGAGCAACGTGGCCTGCGTGAACTCAACGACGCCTCGCGACGCTCCCTTCGCCAGGCCGCGAGCGCCCTCGGCGTGATCGAGGAGCGCGTACTGGTGACCCAGGTGGATGGCCGCCTGAGCTACCTCAACCCGCAGGCCGAAGCCCTGTTCGGCATCAGCGCAGACGCCGCCCAGGAGCATCACCTGCTGGCGCTGCTGCCGGGCCTGGACCCGCTGCTGCTCAACGCCCCCGGCCTGGACCACGATCTGGGCTCGGACCTGGTGCAGTTCCAGCGAAGCGGCGAACAGCGCCTGCTGGCCGTCACCCGCAACGACCTCAACGACGGCGCTCAACTGCTTGGCTATGTCTGGGTGTTGCGCGACGTCACCGAAGAGCAACGCGCCCTGGGTGTCCTGCAGGAAACCCGGCGGCGCTACCAGGACATCTTCGAGGGTGGCGGTATCGCCCTCTGCGTGCTCGACCTTGCCGACCTGCGCAAGTACCTCATCCAGAACGGCATGCGTGACCGCACCAGCCTGGCCACGTGGATCAAGGACAATCCGCCGCGCCACGCAGAGTTGCTGCGCCTGCTGCGCATCACCGAAATCAACCAGGTCGCCATGCACCTGCTGGAAGTCAGCAGCAGCGAGCAGGCCTGGCAACAACTGATCGGCTCCCATCCCCTGCACGAAGGTGGCATCCGCTTCCAACTGATGGCGGCCCTGCTGGGCGGCAACAAGCACCTGGAGATGGAGAGCCAGATCGTTACTGCCCAGGGCCAGATGCGGCACATCTGGCTGGTGCTGCACCTGCCGAACATGATCCAGGACCTGGAAGCCGTCACCCTCAGCATCAACGACATCACCAGCCGCAAGCAGGTGGAGCTATCGCTGATCGAGCGCGAGCGTTTCTGGTCCGACGTGGTGCTGGCGGTGCCGGACACCCTTTACGTCCACGACATCATCAGCAAGCGGGTGATGCTCACCAACAACCGTCTCGCCCAGCAGTTGGGCTATGGCCGTGACGATGTCCGCAAGATGGGCGAACGCTTCTGGGAGGAGCTGCTGCATCCGGACGATACCGAGCAGTACTGGCGCGTGCGCAGCCTGCAACAGGTGGTAGGCGATGGCATGCTGCTGCAATGCCAGTTGCGCTGGCGCCACAAGGATGGCAGCTGGCACTGGTTCGACGTGCGTGAGCAGGCCCTGGCCCGTGACGAGAAAGGTCGGGTCAGCCGCCTGATCGGCGTGGCCAAGGACATCACCGAACAGATCGAGGCCACCGAATCCATGCGCGAGAGCGGACGCCGCTACCGCATGCTGGCCGAAAGCATCAGCGACGTGATCTTCACCACCGATAGCGAACTGCGGCTCAACTACGTCAGCCCCTCGGTGATGCCGGTACTCGGCTACAGCGTTGACTGGACCCTGGCCAACGGCTTCAACGGCCTGGCCGCCGACCCGCGACAGATGATGAATCTGGCCGAGCAGCTGGAACAGATCCGCAACGCCCTGGGCAATCCGCAGCGCCTGAGCGAGCTGCGCAGCCAAATGCCCGCGCGGCTGTTCCTCTTCGACTGCATGCGCGCCGACGGGCAGAAGATCCCGGTGGAACTGCGCACCATGCTGATGTGGGACGAGTACGGGCGCTTCGAGGGCATGCTCGGCGTCGGCCGCGACATCAGCCAGCAGCGCCGCGCCGAGAAAGAGATGCGCATGGCCGCCACGGTGTTCGAGCATTCCACCTCGGCCATCCTCGTGACCGATCCGGCCGGCTACATCGTCCAGGTCAACGAAGCCTTCAGCCGAATCACCGGTTACTCCGCCCGCGAAGTGCTGGACCAGTTGCCCGCGATGCTCACCGCCGACCGCCAGCAGGCCGAGCAGCTCAACTACATCATTGGCCAACTCAACCTGCGCGGCAGCTGGGAAGGCGAGATCTGGCTCAAGCGACACACGGGCGACAACTACCCGGCCTGGGTCGGCATCACCGCCGTGCATGATGAAGACGGCGACCTGGTCAGCTACGTCTGCTTCTTCAGCGACATCAGCGAGCGCAAGGCCAGCGAACAGCGCATCCATCGCCTCGCCTACTACGACGGTCTGACCCACCTGCCCAACCGCACCCTGTTCCAGGACCGTCTCCATACCGCCCTGCAGTACGCCGAACGGCACCAGGAATGGGTGGTGCTGATGTTCCTCGACCTGGACCGTTTCAAACCGATCAACGACTCCCTCGGCCATGCCGCAGGCGACCGCATGCTCAAGGACGTGGCCGTGCGCCTGTCGGCGTGCGTCCACGAAGACGACACCGTGGCGCGCATGGGTGGCGACGAGTTCACCCTGCTGCTGCAACCCCGCGCCACCCGCGAAGGCGCACTGAACCGGGCCATCCACGTCGCCGAGCAGATCCTCGACAGCCTGGCCCGTCCTTTCGTCCTCGAAGGTCGCGAGTTCTTCGTCACCGCCAGTATTGGCATTGCCCTTTCGCCCCAGGATGGCCGCGAGCTGAGCCAGCTGATGAAGAACGCCGACACCGCCATGTATCACGCCAAGGAACGCGGCAAGAACAACTTCCAGTTCTACCAGGCGGACATGAACGCCCGCGCCCTGGAGCGCCTGGAACTGGAAAGCGACCTGCGCCACGCGCTGGAACAGGGCGAGTTCCTGCTGTACTACCAACCGCAGTTCTCCGGCGACGGCAAGCGCCTGACCGGCGTAGAGGCCCTGCTGCGCTGGCGCCATCCCACGCGCGGCCTGGTGCCGCCGGGGGAGTTTGTCCCGGTACTGGAAGAACTCGGCCTGGTGGTGCAGGTGGGCGAATGGGTACTGAACGAGGCCTGCCGCCAGCTCAAGGCCTGGCACCGCACCAAGATGCGCCTACCGAAGATCTCGGTGAACATTTCCGCCCGCCAGTTCGCCGATGGCCAACTGGCCGAACGCATCGCCGCCATCATCGAAGACAGTGGCCTGCCGCCGGCTTGTCTGGAGCTGGAACTGACCGAGAGCATCCTGATGCGCGACGTGGGACAGGCCATGGCCATCCTGGAAAACCTCAAGCGCCTAGGCCTGTGCATCGCGGTAGACGACTTCGGCACGGGTTACTCCTCGCTCAACTACCTCAAGCAGTTCCCTATCGACGTACTGAAGATCGACCGCAGCTTCGTTGACGGCCTGCCCGACGGCGAGCGCGACGCGCAGATTGCCCGCGCGATCATCGCCATGGCGCACAGCCTGAACCTGGCGGTCATCGCCGAAGGCGTGGAAACCCATGCCCAGCTCAACTTCCTCCGCGAACACGGCTGCGACGAAGTTCAAGGCTATCTGTTCGGTCACCCCGTGCCGGCCGCCCAGTTCGAGCGCCTGTTCGGCACCAGCGCCAACTTCATCCTCAGCTGAATCGCGCGCCACAGGCCAGATGAAGGCCACTTGTCTGTCACATGACCGACCTTCATATGCCAGCCAGCGACCGATCGGTTAGAATGCGCGCCTTTCCCCTGCACCGATCCCTAAGAGGACCGCCATGTTCAGCCGTGATTTGACCCTCGCCCGCTACGATGCCGACCTGTTTGCCGCCATGGAGCAAGAAGCCCAGCGCCAGGAAGAGCACATCGAGCTGATCGCCTCCGAGAACTACACCAGCCCGGCGGTGATGGAAGCCCAGGGCTCGGTGCTGACCAACAAGTACGCCGAAGGCTACCCGGGCAAGCGCTACTACGGTGGTTGCGAGTACGTCGACGTCGTCGAGCAACTGGCCATCGATCGCGCCAAAGAGCTGTTCGGCGCCGACTACGCCAACGTCCAGCCCCACGCCGGCTCCCAGGCCAACTCGGCCGTGTACCTGGCCCTGCTGTCGGCCGGTGACACCATCCTCGGCATGAGCCTGGCCCACGGTGGGCACCTGACCCACGGCGCCAGCGTCTCCTCCTCCGGCAAGCTCTACAACGCCGTGCAGTACGGCATCGACGCCAATGGCCTGATCGACTACGACGAAGTCGAGCGCCTGGCTGTCGAACACAAGCCGAAGATGATCGTCGCCGGCTTCTCCGCCTACTCGCAGATCCTCGACTTCCCGCGCTTCCGCGCCATCGCCGACAAGGTAGGCGCCTACCTGTTCGTCGACATGGCCCACGTGGCCGGCCTGGTTGCCGCTGGCGTGTACCCGAACCCGGTACCGTTCGCCGACGTGGTCACCACCACCACCCACAAGACCCTGCGCGGCCCGCGCGGCGGCCTGATCCTCGCTCGCAAGAACGAAGAGATCGAGAAGAAGCTGAACTCCGCCGTGTTCCCGGGCGCCCAGGGTGGCCCGCTGGAGCACGTCATCGCCGCCAAGGCCGTGTGCTTCAAGGAAGCCCTGCAGCCCGAGTTCAAGGCGTACCAGCAGCAAGTGGTGAAGAACGCCCAAGCCATGGCCCAAGTGTTCATCGACCGTGGCTTCGACGTGGTGTCCGGCGGTACCCAGAACCACCTGTTCCTGCTCAGCCTGATCAAGCAGGACATCACCGGTAAGGACGCCGATGCCGCCCTGGGTCGCGCCTTCATCACCGTGAACAAGAACTCCGTACCGAACGACCCGCGCTCGCCCTTCGTTACCTCCGGCCTGCGCATCGGTACCCCGGCCGTGACCACTCGTGGCTTCAAGGAAGTCGAGTGCCGCGAGTTGGCCACCTGGATCTGCGACATCCTGGAAAACATGGGCGACGAGTCCGTGATCGACCGCGTTCGCGAACAGGTCAAGGCCATCTGCGCCAAGCTGCCGGTTTACGGCAAGTAAGCGACAGACCCGCGACGAAGGAGCCCGGCACGTGCCGGGCTTTTTCATGGGCGGTGGATTGGTTGGGCAGGCAAACCTGGATATCGCGTAGCCGGCGAAACAGCCGCGCCCAAAATGAAGCGCCACGACAATGCGTGGCGCTTCAACTAGCAGCCTGTCAGCTCAGCAGCATCGCACCGGCCGCCCCTTGCCGCCGCCGTAGCGGGCTTCCTGTCGCTCGCGGAAGAACTCCTCGTAGCTCATCACCGGTTTGTCCGGGTGCTTGCTGCGCGTGTGCTCGACGTAGTTGTCGTAGTCGGGCATGCCGACCAGCATACGCGCGGCCTGGCCCAGGTACTTCCCCATGCGGTTCAGGTCATTGAACATGCTCGGGTCCTCCTCATGCTTCCGGAATCGACTGGAAGGGCGATTCCTTGTCCGTGCGCTCCGGCTTCATCCAAGCGCCGCGCCCTACCTTGATGGCGTAGAACAGGATGCTCAGCACCACGAAGAGAAACAGCACGGTCAGCCCGGCATTCGTGTAGGCATTGAAGATCACGTGCTGCATCTGGCCCATGTCCTTGGCCGGAGCCAGGATCTGGCCGGCGGCGGCGGCATCGCTGTACTTCTGGGCCAGGGCCAGGAACCCGACGGCCGGGTTCGGGTCCACCAACTTGATCACACCTGCCGTTGTAGTGCAGATCAACAGCCAGGTGGCCGGAATCAGCGTCACCCACACATAACGCTGACGCTTCATCTTGATCAGCACCACACAGCCCAACATCAGGGCGATACCAGCGAGCATCTGGTTGGAGATACCGAACAGCGGCCACAGGGTGTTGATGCCCCCCAACGGGTCGATCACGCCCTGGTACAGCAACCAGCCCCAAAGGGCCACGCAACCGGCGGTGGCAATGACGTTGGCGGTCCAGGACTCGGTGTTGCTGAGGGCCGGAACGAACTCACCCAGCAGGTCCTGCAGCATGAAGCGACCGGCACGGGTCCCGGCGTCCACGGCGGTGAGGATGAACAGCGCCTCGAAGAGAATCGCGAAGTGGTACCAGAAGGCCATGGTGTTCTCACCCGGCAGCAACTGGTGGAGGATCTGCGCAATACCCACGGCCAAAGTCGGCGCACCACCGGCGCGCGCCAGGATAGTGTGCTCACCAATGTCCTTGGCGGTGGCCTCCAACTGCTCGGGCGTGATGGCGAAGCCCCAGCTGCTGACAGTCGCAGCGACACTGGCGACATCCGCCCCCACCACGGCCGGCGGGCTGTTCATGGCGAAGTACACGCCCGGCTCGATCACCGAAGCAGCAACCATGGCCATGATGGCGACGAACGACTCCATCAGCATGCCGCCGTAGCCGATGTAGCGGGCATGAGACTCGCTGGCCAGCAGCTTGGGCGTGGTGCCCGAGGAGATCAGCGCATGGAAGCCAGACACGGCACCACAGGCGATGGTGATGAACAGGAAGGGGAACAGGGCGCCCTTCCATACCGGACCGGTGCCGTCGACGAACTGGGTCAGGGCCGGCATCTTCAGGTCTGGCATGGTGATCAGGATGCCGATGGCCAGCGCCACGATGGTGCCGATCTTGAGGAAGGTCGACAGGTAGTCGCGCGGTGCCAGTACCAGCCACACCGGCAGCACGGCGGCGACGAAGCCGTAGCCGATCAGCATCCAGGTGATCTGCACGCCGGTGAAGGTGAAGGCCGGCCCCCAGACCGGGTCGGCGGACACCTGGCCACCGAGCCAGATGGAGGCCAGCAGCAGCGCCACGCCCACCACCGAGATTTCACCGATGCGGCCGGGGCGGATATAGCGCATGTAGATCCCCATCAACATCGCGATGGGGATGGTCGCCATCACCGTGAACATGCCCCAGGGGCTTTCAGCCAGGGCCTTCACCACAATCAGCGAAAGCACCGCAAGGATGATGACCATGATCAGGAAGGCGCCGAACAGTGCGATGGTGCCGGGCACCTGGCCCATTTCCTCGCGCACCAGTTCGCCCAGGGAACGGCCGTCACGGCGGCTGGAAATGAACAGCACCATGAAGTCCTGCACCGCACCCGCCAGGACCACGCCGGCGATCAGCCAGAGCGTGCCGGGCAGGTAGCCCATCTGTGCGGCGAGTACCGGCCCCACCAGAGGACCGGCGCCGGCGATGGCGGCGAAGTGGTGCCCGAAGAGCACGTGCTTATTGGTCGGGACGTAGTCGAGACCGTCGTTGTGGATGATCGCGGGGGTGGCGCGAGCGGGGTCCAGCTGCATCACGCGGGTTGCGATGAACAGGCTGTAGTAGCGATAGGCAACCAGGTAGAGGGCAACGGCGGCGACCACTATCCACAGGGCGTTGATCGCTTCGCCACGGCGCAATGCGACGACACCCAGGGCACAGGCGCCGACCACAGCCAGCACTGCCCAGGGCAGGTGGCGCAGGACGCTGTTGTTGTTGTTCATAGGGAGCTCCGAATGGGTGAACAGACAGGCTGCCGCACAAGCTTAGTTCCCCTTGATGCAACCGTTACCCGTGCAGGCCCTGGAATGGTCGTTTCAACGACCGGGGGCTAGAAAAAAGCCGGGCATTGCCCGGCTTCCTTATGCCTTGCAGAATTTAGCTAGGCAGCTTCGCGTAGCGAGCCAACTGCTGATCGCGGCTCATCACGTCAAGGGTAGCTGCCAGTACTTGCTCACCGGTCGCGTCGGGCGAAGAGAAGATGGTGGAGAAGTTGGCCTGGGTAACCTGTGCGAAGTGAGCACGGTCGGCCTGTTCGATGCCCAGCAGGGTGGCATAGGCATCCAGCGCCTCGCCTTGGCCCTGGGCCATATCCTCAGCGATATTGTCCAGCATGCCGTTCATCGCCAGGAGCGAGCGACCGCCGTAACCGAGTCGAACACTGGAATCGCAACCGTTGGTGCCCGATGTGAGGCCGAAGGTGGCGTTGCCGGAAGTACCGTTGGTGGTGGTTGCCAGCAGGTGCGGAACCAGACCGCGCTGCCCTTCGAAAAGCATGTTGCCCCAACCGCAGCCGCCGCCACCGGCCTGATCGGCCTGCGCCGCCAAGCTGGCTGCGCCCAGCAGCCCCACGATCAACCCCTTGCTAAGCAGTCGCTTATCCATTATTTGCGCTCCGCATGGATTTATAGAAAAACCGCCTAAGCAGCTTTGGCGACAGACTGGGAACTGTCAAACTGCCCCGACACGACTTGCCGGGTTCCAACGCTGTCCGGCGCGACAGGCACCACCTGTTGACCTGAAACTCGGAGTCCCCCACCACCAGCCTTGGCTATAGTGGTTGAAATCTCGCAGGAGCACGGACATGAGTGAAACCGCCAGCGAACGTCGGCGCTTCCAGCGCATCAACTTCGACGCCGCCACCAAAATATCCCAGGGCGAAAAGCGCTGGACGGCGGAGCTGCACGATATTTCCCTCAAGGGCCTGCTTGTGATTCGTCCGGCGGATTGGGGTGGCGACCCGGCGAAACCGTTCGATGTGTGCATTGACCTGGGCGCCGATGTCCAGGTCGCGATGGAGGTGGAGCTGACCCGCGCCCAGGACGACCAGCTCGGTTTCATCTGCTGCCATATCGACCTGGACTCCATCAGTCACCTGCGCCGCCTGGTGGAGCTCAACCTGGGCAGCGAGGAACTGCTGGAGCGCGAGCTGCATGCGCTGGGCGAAGAATAGCCCTTCGGGCAGACGCTTCTTGTAGAAGTTGGCTTGCCAGCGAAACGCCGCCATTCGCTGGCAAGCCAGCTCCTACGGGCAATGCAGCTGCCTGCAACACGTAATGCAGACATAGCCAATTCATTCGCGAAGTAGACCGAAGACCTGCCAAAACCTCTCACCTCGATCCCAGCTTCCCGCTACTCGAACAACGCATCCAGTGCCTGTTCCAGACGCGTCACCGCCACCACGCTCAGGCCGGGCGGGTCTTCCTTGGGTGCATTGCCCCTGGGCACGATGGCGCGCTTGAAGCCATGCTTGGCAGCTTCTTTCAAGCGCTCCTGGCCGCTTGGTACCGGACGAACCTCGCCGGACAGGCCCACCTCACCGAACACCAGCACGTCATGGGCCAGCGGACGATTGCGCAGGCTGGAGATGATCGCGGCGATCAGCGCCAGGTCGGACGCGGTTTCCAGAACCTTCACACCGCCCACCACGTTGAGGAATACGTCCTGGTCATAAGTGGGAATGCCTCCATGGCGATGCAGCACCGCGAGCAGCATGGCCAGGCGGTTCTGGTCCAGGCCCAGGGTCACGCGGCGGGGGTTGGCCAGGTGACTGGTGTCCACCAGGGCCTGGACCTCCACCAGCATGGGCCGGGAGCCTTCCCACGTGGCCATCACCACACTGCCGGGCACGGATTCCTGAGCCCGGGTGAGGAAAATCGCCGAAGGATTGGACACTTCCTTCAGACCCTTGTCGGTCATGCCGAACACGCCCAGTTCGTTGACTGCGCCGAAGCGGTTCTTCACCGCCCGCAACAGGCGCAGACGGCCGTCTGACCCGCCCTCGAAATACAGCACCGTGTCCACCATATGCTCCAGTACACGGGGACCGGCCAGGGCACCTTCCTTGGTCACGTGACCGACCAGGAAGATTGCCGTGCCGCTCTGTTTGGCGAAGCGCACCAGCAGGGCCGCACTCTCGCGGACCTGGGAGACGCCGCCGGGCGCCGACTGCAATTGTTCAGTGAAGATGGTCTGGATGGAGTCGATCACCATCACCTTCGGCTTCTCTAGCCGCGCCGTGGCGATGATGCTTTCGATGCAGGTTTCGGTCATCACCTTGAGCTCGTCTTCCGGCAAACCCAGGCGACGGGCGCGCATGGCAACCTGCTGCTGGGACTCTTCACCCGTGACGTAGAGCGCGGGGAAGCGCGCGGCGATGTTGCAGAGAGTCTGCAGGAGGATCGTGGACTTGCCGATGCCGGGATCGCCGCCGATCAACACCACAGAACCGTCCACCAGGCCGCCGCCAAGGACGCGATCCAGCTCGGTGGAGGCCGTGGAGAAGCGCGGCATCTCCTCGACGCTGACCTCGGCCAGGGTCTTGATCTGCGCCTGCTGGCCGGTCCAGCCGGTACGCCCGTTCGAGCTGGCAGCAGTGCCCTCCAGCACGGTTTCCACCAGGGTGTTCCAGGCCCCACAGTCGGCACACTGGCCGGCCCATTTGGGGAAGGTGGCGCCGCACTCGGTGCAGCCGTACATGCGCTTGGCCTTGGCCATCAGCGGACTCCGTCAGAAACACGAAAGCCCGCATGATAGCGGATCAGCCTCGGCAGCCGCCCCCACAGTTGCAGCACTGGCCGCTGGCTCGCCGACGCTGGCGTTCCAGATCCTCGCGCAGGCCATCCAGGCGCATGTGCAGGGCTGTCAGGCTGGAGCCATCGAGCGGCTCGCTGCCCTCTTCGACGCGCGCGATGCGCCGTTGCAGCAGCTCGTACTGCTGTTGCAGGCGTTCCAGGCGCTCGACAGCTTCCTGACGTTCAGGCGAAACGGACGACACAGACGAAAAATCCGCGCCGGGCAATTGAGTAGTGGCAGGCATGGAAGAGACTCCGGATAGTGGATGCCCCAGCCTATCCGGCCGCCTCCCCGGCCCTGTTGACCCCGATCAAGGCAGGGCGTCAGCCCTTGGCGCTCTTGAGCATCCGGGCGATTTCGTCCTTGAGCGCAACGCGCTGGACCTTAAGGCCGTGCAGTGCGTTGTCGTCGAGGGCCTGGTTACCGTCCTCGACTTCGTAGATACGCGAATCCAGATCCTGGTACTCCCCCGCCAACCGGGCAAAGTGCGCGTCGCTCTGCAGCAACGAGCGCATGGTGTCCTTGAACTCCGGGAATTCACGGTTGAGCGGATGATGTTCTAGTGGCATGGCAGCGACCCTCCTCTTGCAGCCTCCCTCTCAGGCTAGACCAGGCACCGCCGCAGGAAAGCGCCACCTGACGGAATCTCCTCCCGAGCTTGGCACGACCGGTCCCCGGGCCCTAGCATGTGCGCCCGCACAAGGAGGTGGCCGTCCCTGGCAGCCTCGACTTGCTGAATTACACTTCAGCGTTAAAACCAGAACCTCAGGGAGTGAAACATGAGTCTGATCAGTGAATTCAAATCCTTCGCCGTCAAGGGCAACGTGGTCGACATGGCCGTGGGGATCATCATCGGCGCCGCCTTCGGCAAGATCGTCTCGTCCTTCGTGGGCGATGTGATCATGCCGCCCATTGGTCTGTTGATCGGCGGTGTGGACTTCTCCGACCTGGCCGTCACCCTGAAGGCGGCCGAGGGCGACATCCCGGCCGTGGTACTGAGCTATGGCAAGTTCATCCAGACCATTCTGGACTTCGTGATCGTGGCTTTTGCGATCTTCATGGGGGTGAAAGCGATCAACAGGCTCAAGCGCGAAGAAGCCGCCGCACCGGAAGCCCCGCCGGCACCAACCAAGGAGCAGGAACTGCTGACCGAGATTCGCGACCTGCTCAAAGCGCAGCAGGACAAGCAGTCGTGACGGAAACCGCATGAATGACAACGGCGCCATCAGGCGCCGTTGTCATTTGTAGGGTTGCAGGGCGGACCCGCGGTCCGCTTGGCGAATGAAATGGCCCCTACAACGCCCTGGCCCTCTATGAGATGGGCTTGAGCAACAACCGGTTCACCCGTCGCTCCTTCACCTCGATCACCTCCAGTTGCCAACCCTCCACTTCCAGAGCGTCGCCGGTCACCGGCAGTCGGTCCAGCAGGCTCATCGCCAGGCCGGCCAGGGTCTGGTAGTCCTCGCCAGGCTTGGCGGAAAAGCCCAGGCGCTCACCCAGCAGGCTCAGGTTCACCGCACCGCTGACATTCCAACCGCCCTCGCAGGGCTCGATGTCCAGGCCGTCCACCTCGCTGGCATCAGGCAGTTCGCCAGCGATGGACTCAAGGATGTCGGTCATGGTCAGCAGGCCTTCGAAGCCACCGAACTCGTTGACCACAAAGGCCACGTGGGTCGACGCCTTGCGCATTTCCTCGAGGGCACTCAGCACCGAGGCACTTTCCGGCAGGTTCGGCGGGACTCTAAGTACCTGCTCGAAGTCCGGCTGCTGGCCCTGGAGCAGTTCGCGCAGTAGCTCCTTCTTGTGCACGTAGCCCAGTGGCTCATCCACATCACCGTCACGGATCACCAACAAACGCGAGTGCGGCGAACGCAGCAGGGCGTCGCGAATGCTTTCGCGCGGCTCGTGCAAGTCAATGCGTTCCACCTCGCTGCGGTTAGTCATCAGGGTACGAATCGGACGCTCAGCCAACCCCAGAACGCCACTGATCATGATTCGCTCACGGCGATCGAAGGGCACTTTGCCGGCGTCGCCGCCGTCCAGCAGGTCGGCGATGTCGTCACCCACTTCGTCGGCCTCCACGCCGCGCCCACCGAGCAGGCGCAGCACGGCGTGGGCGGTGCGTTCGCGCAGCTCGCGGCCGCCGTGCAGCTGGCGCTTGCGGCGCCAGCGCACCAGTTGGTTGGCGGCCTCGATCAGCAGCGAGAAGCCGATGGCGGCATACAGGTAGCCTTTCGGAATGTGGAAGCCCAGACCTTCGGCGGTCAGGCTGAAACCGATCATCATCAAAAAGCCCAGGCACAGCATGATCACCGTCGGGTGGGCATTGACGAAGGCGGTCAGCGGCTTGCTGGCGATGATCATCAGGCCGATGGACACCACCACCGCGATCATCATCACTTCCAGGTGCTCGACCATGCCCACGGCGGTGATCACCGCGTCCAGGGAGAACACGGCATCCAGCAACACGATTTGCGCGACAACCGGCCAGAACAGCGCGTAGGCACGGCTGCCACTCTGGCTATGGACGCGGCCTTCCAGGCGCTCGTGCAGTTCCATGGTGGCTTTGAACAACAGGAACACACCACCGAACAGCATGATCAGGTCACGGCCGGAGAAGCTCTTGTCGAACACCTCGAACAACGGCGTGGTGAGAGTGACCAGCCAGGAAATGCTGGCCAGCAGGCCCAGGCGCATCACCAGGGCCAGAGACAGGCCGATCAATCGCGCGCGGTCGCGCTGCTCTGGCGGCAATTTGTCGGCCAGGATGGCAATGAACACCAGGTTGTCGATGCCGAGGACGATTTCGAGAACGATCAGCGTCAAGAGGCCCAACCAGGCCGTAGGGTCAACTATCCATTCCATAGGGGTCAGGCTCTCGGGAGAAGGTTACGGGCACGCGCGAGCCACGCCGGTTGGCGTTGCTTCGACCTGTGCGGGGAACATGCAGCGGGGCGCTGCGATTCGGATCGGCGCGCCGTGGCGCCGGAGGGATGGGGTGCCGCCCCCTGGGGCGCAGGGGGCGGCTTGCAACAATCGCTGTTCATTGGCTTCCGAGTTGGGAAAACGGATCGGACATCCTAGATTAGAAAATAGCCAGGCTTAATCCGGGAATTTTTACCAATCGTGTACGAACTTTCTCAGCGCCTACGGAACAGCGGCCTCGGCTCGATCACCGAACGTCCATAGAGCACACTCACTCCGGCCAGTCCCTTGAGCGCATCTTCGGCGGATTTGTCCTCACGCACGGCAAAGGCATCGAAGCCGCACTGGCGCATATGGCTGAGCTGGTCGCGCAGCACATCACCCACCGCACGCAGCTCGCCGCGCCACCCCAGGCGGGTGCGCAGCAGGTACGCCTGGCTGTAGCCGCGGCCGTCGCGGAAGCTGGGAAAGTCGATGGCGATCAGCGACAGCCCATCGAGCAGCGAGGCCAGCGGCTCCACCTCGTCGTCAGGCTGCAAGAACAAGCCATCGCGCCCCTCGCGCCCTTGCCAGAGGGGCAGCGGCAGGATCAGCGGCCCGGCGGGCAATGATTCCTGCACCTCGCGCACCAGCGTCCAGGGATCGTCGACCAGGCGTGCCTGGCCATCTACAAGCTTGATCAGGTTGTTCATGCCGACACCTCCGCCTTGGCGTAGACCCTTACCTTGAAGGGCTCCAGGCCGATGCGCCGCACCGTGTCGACGAAGCGCTCTTCCGGCTCGCGGTAGTCGCGGAAGGTCTCCACCACCCGCTCGATCACATCCGGCACCTCATCAGCGCTGAAGGATGGGCCAATCACCTTGCCCAGCTCGCTGTCCATGCCCTGCGCGCCGCCGAGGGTGATCTGGTACCACTCGCTGCCGCCCTTATCCACGCCGAGGATGCCGATATTGCCGATGTGGTGGTGGCCACAGGCGTTCATGCAGCCGGAGATGTTCAGGCTGAGGTCACCCAGCGCCTGCAGCGCCGCCGGGTCGACGAAGCGCGCCTGGATGGCCTGGGCAATGGGGATGGACTTGGCGTTGGCCAAGGAGCAGTAGTCACCTCCCGGACAGGCGATGATGTCGGTGAGCAAGCCAACGTTCGCTGTCGCCAGGCCCTGCTCACGGGCCAGTTGCCAAAGTGCGTGAAGATCGGCCTTGCGTACATCCGGCAACACCAGGTTCTGCTCGTGGGCGATACGGATTTCACCGAAACCGAAGCGCTCGGCCCAGTCGGCGACTGCCTCCATCTGGGCCGCCGTCACATCGCCGGGCGGCGCGTCAGGGCCGGGTTTGGTGGACAGCACCACCGCGGCATAGCCCGGCACCTTGTGCGGCTGGAGGTTGCGCGCGCACCAGCGGGCGAACGCCGGGTCCCGTGCCAGATGGCTGCCGTGGCCAAGATCGGTATCGTCGAGGCGGGCGTAAGCCGGTGTGTCGAAGCTAGCCGCAACCCGCTGGTACTCGGCCTCGGTCAGCTCGGCTGGGCCGTCCTTCAGGTGCTGCCATTCGGCTTCCACCTCGCGGGCGAATGCCTCGATACCCAGTGCCTTGACCAGGATCTTGATCCGCGCCTTGTACTTGTTGTCGCGCCGCCCGTGCCGGTTGTAGACGCGCAGGATGGCTTCGACGTAGGACAGCAGATGGCGCCAGTGCAGGCCGTCGCGAATTTGCTGGCCGAGGATCGGTGTACGGCCAAGGCCACCGCCCACCAGCACCCGCAGGCGCATTTCGCCCGCGTCGTCGCGGTACAGGTAGAGGCCGATGTCGTGCATCTGCACGGCGGCGCGGTCCTGCTCAGCGGCGCATAGGGCAATCTTGAACTTGCGCGGCAGGAACAGAAATTCCGGATTGATTGTGGACCACTGACGCAGGATTTCCGCCAGCGGACGCGGGTCGAGCACCTCATCGGCAGCCACCCCGGCGAAGGCCTCGGTGGTGATGTTCCGCACGCAGTTGCCGGACGTCTGGATGGCGTGCATGTCCACCTCGGCCAGTTGCTGGAGGATGTCCGGCACTTCGGCGAGGTCGATCCAGTTGAACTGGATGTTCTGCCGGGTGGTGAAGTGGCCGTAGCCGCGATCGTGCTCGCGGGCGATGCGTGCGAGGCAGCGCATCTGGCTGGACGACAGCGTCCCATAGGGAATGGCGACCCGCAGCATGTAGGCGTGCTTCTGCAGGTAAAGGCCGTTCTGCAGGCGCAGGGGCAGGAACTCTTCCTCGGTCAGCTCGCCACTGATGCGCCGCGCCACCTGGTCGCGGAATTGCGCCACGCGCTCCTGCACCAGGGCGCGGTCGTAGTCGTCGTAGTGGTACATGCAAGCGGGCTCCAGCAAGGCGGGCAGAGCCTTAACTATCGCCAGCGAGGCTGAGGATAAACAGCGCCAGATACTTCGATAAAAACCATATCAGATTGGACTGTAGGAGCGAGCTTGCTCGCGAACTGTTGCGCTTCGCGAGCAAGTTCGCTTCTACGGAAAGCCTAAATGGGACCGCCCCTATCTGAGCACCAAAAAGTGCCGCGATCTGAGTCTGTTTCCTTTTCGGCGAGCTTTCTAGAGTGGCGGCCGCTCAGTCTTCCCAACCGAAAGGCCCGCACATGAACACCGCAATCCCGGAACCGACCTACGACTACAAGGTGGTTCGCCAGTTCGCCCTCATGACCATCGTCTGGGGCATCGTCGGCATGGGCATGGGTGTGTTCATTGCCGCCCAGCTCGTCTGGCCGGCGCTGAACCTAGACCTGCCCTGGACCAGCTTCGGCCGCCTGCGCCCGCTGCACACCAACCTGGTGATCTTCGCCTTCGGCGGCAGCGCGCTGTTCGCCACCGGTTACTACACGGTGCAGCGCACCTGCCAGGCGCGGCTTTTCGGCGGCGCGCTGGCCGCCTTCACCTTCTGGGGTTGGCAGGCGCTGGTGGTGATCCTGCTGGTCACCCTGCCCCAAGGCCTGACCACCACCAAGGAATACGCCGAGGTGGAGTTCACCGGCGCGGTGTGGATGGGCATCGTCTGGATCGCCTACGCGGTGGTGTTCTTCGGCACGGTGATGAAGCGCAAGACCAAACACATCTACGTGGGCAACTGGTTCTTCGGCGCCTTCATCCTCGTCACCGCGATGCTGCACATCGTCAACCACATGGCCATTCCGGTGAGCTGGTTCAAGTCGTACTCGGTCTATTCCGGCGCCACCGACGCCATGGTGCAATGGTGGTACGGGCACAACGCCGTGGGCTTCTTCCTCACCACCGGTTTCCTCGGGATGATGTACTACTTCATTCCCAAGCAGGCCGGGCGCCCGGTGTACTCCTACCGTCTGTCCATCGTGCACTTCTGGGCACTGATCACCCTGTACATCTGGGCCGGTCCGCACCACCTGCACTACACCGCCCTGCCCGACTGGGCACAGTCCCTCGGCATGGTGATGTCGATCATTCTCCTGGCACCCAGCTGGGGCGGCATGATCAACGGCATGATGACCCTCTCCGGGGCCTGGCATAAGTTACGCGACGACCCGATCCTGCGCTTTTTGGTGGTGTCCCTGGCCTTCTATGGCATGAGTACCTTCGAAGGCCCGATGATGGCGATCAAGACCGTCAACGCCCTCTCCCACTACACCGACTGGACCATCGGCCACGTACACGCCGGGGCGCTGGGCTGGGTGGCGATGATCACCATCGGCTCGCTCTACCACCTGATCCCCCGGTTGTACGGCCGCGCGCATATGCACAGCATCGGCCTGATCAACGCCCATTTCTGGTTGGCCACCATCGGCACCGTGCTCTACATCGCCTCCATGTGGGTCAACGGCATCACCCAGGGCCTGATGTGGCGTGCGGTGAACGAGGACGGCACCCTCACCTATTCCTTCGTCGAAGCGCTGGAAGCCAGCCATCCCGGCTTCGTGGTGCGCATGGTGGGCGGCATCTTCTTCGTCACCGGCATGCTGCTGATGGCCTGGAACACCTGGCGCACGATTCGAGTTAGAGAAGCCCGCAGCACCGAAGCGGTAGCGCAGGCGGTGGCTCATGGATAGCAACAGCACCTATGCCCTGCTCAGCCTCGCCGCGCTGACCTTCTTCTACCTCGCCACCCAGGCCTGCCTGGGTGGCAGGAGCCAGCGCCAGCTGGACGAAGCCACCATGCTGCCCTTTGCCGACGACGAGCCCGTGGCCCGGCGCATGGAGCGTGCCACCGGTCGCAGCAGCACGGGGTGCAGCTGTCCGGGGCGGTGTGATGGGAGTTGTGCGAGCCGGATTGAACTGGATGCCTGAGGCGAAGAACACCTGTAGGGGCGATTTCAATCGCCAAGCAGGCCAAAGGTCTGCCACACCGGGCCACAACGGAGGCAGCTGCGCTGCCCTTGGCGATTGAAATCGCCCCTACAACCCATTCATCCACCACACACGCCTACCAATAATTCTCCACCGCCACCTGCCCCGGCCGACGGGTCAGGCTGAGGTTCATGTCGCGCGCCTTCAGCACGGCGCGGGTGTCCTCGATCATTTGCGGGTTGCCGCAGAGCATCACGCGCGAGTGTTCCGGGGTCAGGTCCAGGCCGGCGGCGCGTTCCAACTCACCGTTCTCGATCAGGGTGGTGATGCGCCCGTGCAGCGCGCCGGAAACGTCCTCGCGGGTCACTACGGGGATGTACAGCAGCTTGTCGGCCACGCCTTCCAGGTAATCGCGGGTCTTCAGGTCGTCGATCAGCGGCTGATAAGCCAGCTCGGCCGCCTGGCGCACGCTGTAGACCAGGATGATGCGCTCGAAGCGCTGCCAGACTTCCAGGTCCTGGAGGATCGACAGGAAGGGCGCAAGGCCCGTGCCGGTGGCCAGCAACCAGAGGTCCCGGCCATCGACGAAGCGGTCGAGGGTGAGGAAGCCGAAGGCCGTCTTGTCCACCATCAGGGTGTCGCCTTCCTTCAACCGCGACAGCTCGCTGGTGAACTCGCCCTCCGGTACGACGATCGAGAAGAACTCCAGATGCTCGTCGTGAGGCGCCGACACCATGGAATAGGCGCGCCAGACGGTGCTGCCATCGGCCTTGGTCACCCCCAGGCGGGCGAACTGACCGGCGCGGAAGCGGAAACCCGCGTCGCGGGTGGTGCGCAGGGTGAACAGGTTGGGCGTCAGGGTCTGCACATCCAGCAGGGTCTGACGGGTGAACTTCTCTTCGCTGGCGGTCATACTCCGCTCCCACTCTTTTCCGATTCGTTCGAAGGCCGCCCCAGTGTCTCGCAAAGCGGCCTTCAGAAACACCGCCGGTTCTTATGCCTATATTCGCTACGCCTTTTGCCCAGCTCGATCTCGTTCGTCAGCCCGAACAGCAAGACGACCCGCTGCAGGCCTTCGACGCCGCCGACGAGTACTTGCTCAGTCACCTGCATGAGCAGGGGCTGACCGCCGAGACGCGCATTCTGGTGCTGAACGACAGCTTCGGCGCCCTGGCCGCCAGCCTTGCCCCTCACGCGCGGGTCACCAGCAGCGGCGACTCGCATCTGGGCCATATCGCCCTGCAACGCAACCTGGCGCGCAATGGCCTCGATACCCCCGCCGTGCGCTTCGTACCCGCCAGTGAAGTGGCCATCGGTCCCTTCGACCGCGTGCTGATCCGCGTGCCCAAGACCCTGGCGCTGCTGGAAGAGCAACTGATCCGTCTGCACGGCCAGCTCGCTCCCGGTGCCACGGTGGTCGCCGCCGGCATGGTCAAGCACCTGCCTCACGCTGCGGGTGACCTGCTGACCCGGTACATCGGCCCGATGCAACCGTCATTGGCGGTGAAAAAGGCTCGCCTGCTGATCGCCACGCCCGAACAGAAACCGACCGTCACGTCGCCCTACCCCACCCGCTACCAACTGGACCAGCCGCGCCTGACCCTGATCAACCATGCCAACGTGTTCTGCCGCGAAGGCCTGGATATCGGCACCCGCGCCTTCCTCCCGCACCTGCCACGCAGCCTGGCGGACGTCCGTGCGGCGGACCTGGGTTGCGGCAACGGCGTGCTTGGCATCGCCTACGCCCTGGCCAACCCGCAGGCGCAGATGACTTTGGTGGATGAGTCCTACATGGCGGTGCAATCGGCTCGGGAAAACTGGCAAGCGGCACTCGGCGAACGCCCTGTGGATATCCGCGCGGGCGACGGCCTGGCCGAACAGCCTGCGGACTCGCTGGACCTGGTGCTGTGCAATCCACCCTTCCACCAGCAGCAGGTGGTAGGCGACTTCCTCGCCTGGCGCATGTTCGTGCAGGCGCGCAATGCACTGGTGGCGGGGGGCGAGCTATGGATCGTGGGCAACCGCCACCTGGGTTATCACGCCAAGCTCAAGCGCTTGTTCAGGGGCGTGGAACAGGTGGCGGCAACGCCGAAGTTCGTGGTGCTCAAGGCGAGCAAATGACTCTGCGCTGGGCCTGACTACCCTCATCCGAACGCGGCCCGCCCCGGCCCCTCTCCCAAGGGGAGAGGGGTGACTCACGCCGGCCAGCCCCAGGCACGGACAGTCCCCTCTCCCTCTGGGAGAGGGTTAGGGTGAGGGCTGTTGAACGCTGCTCGGACTCCAGTCAGTGTGTACTCAACCCCGCCGCCGTCATGAACATCCGCAGCAGGTAGGCCACGGCGCCGAGGGCCAGCACGCTGAGGGCCCAGATGCCCACCAGCCAGCCGAGGCGCTGCCACAGCGGTTTCTTCTCTGACTTATCCACAGGCCGCTCCTAGTGGTAACCGTCTTCCTGGGTCACCTTGCCGCGGAACACGTAGTAGCTCCACGCGGTGTACATCAGGATGAAGGGGATGATGAACAGCGCCCCCACCAGCATGAAGCCCTGGCTCTGCGGAGGAGCCGCGGCGTCCCAGATGGAGATGGACGGTGGGATCACGTTCGGCCAGAGGCTGATACCCAGGCCGCTATAGCCAAGGAAGATCAGTACCAGGGTCAGCACGAAGGGCGCGTGGTGGGCGTTGTTGGCCACCGCGCGCAACAACGCCCAGGTGCACACCAGCACCAGGATCGGCACCGGCATGAACCAGAACAGGTTGGGCAGGCTGAACCAGCGCGCAGCAATGTCCTCGTGGGCCAACGGGGTCCAGATACTGACAATGCCGGTGATACCCAGCAGCACCAGCACCAGCGGCCGCGCCAGGTCGTGCATCTGCTGCTGCAGGCGGCCTTCGGTCTTCATGATCAGCCAGGTGCAGCCCAGCAATGCGTAGGCCGCGATCAGGCCGAGGCCACAGAACATCGGGAAGGGTGCCAGCCAGTCCAGCGAGCCGCCGGCGAAGGTGCGGTCCACCACCGGGATGCCTTCGATATAGGCGCCGAGCGCCACACCCTGGAAGAAGGTGGCGGCGATGGAGCCACCGATGAAGGCCTTGTCCCACAGGTGACGCTTGGCCGGCCGGGCCTTAAAGCGGAACTCGAAGGCCACGCCACGGAAGATCAGCCCCAGCAGCATCAGGATCAGCGGCAGGTAGAGCGCGGACAGCACCACCGAGTAGGCCAGCGGGAAAGCGCCGAACAGGCCGGCGCCCCCGAGGATCAGCCAGGTCTCGTTGCCGTCCCAGACCGGCGCGACGGTGTTCATCATCACGTCGCGCTCGCCGTCATCCTTGACGAAGGGGAAGAGGATGCCGATTCCGAGGTCGAAACCGTCCATCACCACGTACATCATCACGCCGAAGATGATGATGATCGCCCAGATCAGTGAAAGGTCGACGCCCATGGTTCAGCTCCTTACCTCGGTAGCGTTGTCGTCATCGTCCATACCCTCTTCGGTCGCCGAGAGCGGGCGCGCAGGGGTGCGGTGCTGGCCGGGGCCGCCAATACCCTGTTCCTTGCCTTCGTGGGTGACCGGGCCCTTGCGCACCAGGCGCATCATGTAGCCCAAGCCCGCGCCGAAGAGCACGAAGTACACCACCACGAAACTCACCAGAGTCAGGCTCATCTGCGTCACGCTGTGGTTGGACACCGCATCGGCCGTGCGCATCAGCCCGTAGACCACCCAAGGCTGGCGGCCCATCTCAGTGGTGAACCAGCCGGCGAGGATCGCGATCAACCCGGACGGGCCCATCCACAGGCACAGGTAGAGGAACGGCCGGGACTGGAACAGCCCGCCGCGCCAGCGCAGCCACAGGCTCCAGACACCGACCAGGATCATCAGCATGCCCAGGCCCGCCATGATGCGGAACGACCAGAACACCACGGTGGAGTTGGGTCGGTCTTCCTTCGGGAAGTCCTTCAGCGCCGGCACCTGCTTGTCCAGGCTGTGGGTCAGGATCAGGCTGCCGAGGTAGGGAACCTCCACCTTGAAGCGGGTTTCCTCGCGCTCCATGTCTGGCCAGCCGAAGAGGATCAGCGGGGTGGCTTCACCACTGCTGTTGTCCCAGTGGCCTTCCATCGCGGCGATCTTCGCCGGCTGGTGCTTGAGGGTATTGAGGCCGTGCAGGTCACCGATGAACGCCTGTACCGGGGCCACGATCAGCGCCATCCACATGGCCATTGAGAGCATCTTGCGAATCGCCGGGTTGTCGCGGCCGCGCAGCAGGTGCCAGGCCGCCGAGGCGCCGACGAAGAAGGCGGTGGCGAGGAAGGCGGCAGTGGCCATGTGCAGCAGGCGGTAGGGGAAGGACGGGTTGAAGATCACCGCGAGCCAGTCCACCGGTACCACGCGGCCGTCGATGATCTCGAAGCCCTGCGGGGTCTGCATCCAGCTATTGGAGGCGAGGATCCAGAAGGTGGAAATGATGGTGCCGATGGCCACCATCACCGTGGAGAAGAAGTGCAGGCTCGGACCCACGCGATTCCATCCGAACAGCATGACGCCGAGGAAGCCGGCCTCCAGGAAGAAGGCGGTGAGCACCTCGTAGGTCAGCAACGGCCCGGTGACCGCACCGGCGAAGTCGGAGAAGGCACTCCAGTTGGTGCCGAACTGGTACGCCATGACCAGGCCGGAGACCACGCCCATGCCGAAGTTCACTGCGAATATCTTCGACCAGAAGTGATAGAGGTCGCGGTAGACCTCCTGCCGGGTCTTCAGCCACAGGCCTTCCAGGACGGCGAGGTAGCTCGCCAGGCCAATGGTGATGGCCGGGAAGATGATGTGGAACGACACGGTGAAGGCGAACTGCATTCGGGCGAGATCGAGAGCCTCCAATCCGAACATGGCGAATCCTCTAATCAGGTTGATACGGGTACAGGCCCCGCGCGACTCCACCGGATAGAGGAGCCAGGCCGGACCGAATTGTTCTTGTGGGGTCTGCTGGGACTGGACGCGGGCCATGTTGGCCCTTCACAAACCCGCCCCAGAGGTTTTGACGCGGATCAAGCAATGCATAAAGAGTAGCCGTTCAAGGCTTTCTGGAAGCTGTGGTTCGTTGCCGCGCGACAGGTTGCCGCGCGGCCGACCGCCGCATGGAATATACGGGGGTATGGAGCCCTTTTAGGTTGGTGCGGGCGGCTTACCGCTAGCGCGGCAGCGAAACCCAACAGCTCGTCGCCCGGATGAAATCCGGGAATGCCAACACCACCGTTCCCGGATTGCATCCGGGCTACAGCGTTTCAGGAAGCGGAACTGGGATAGAGGGCCTCGGGGCTGTCCACATCACGCAGCACACCCGGATCGTCCACCCCCACCGCCACCCAGGCGGAAGCATGGGCGCGCAGCACCCGCCGTGCGCCTTCGTCGCCCGTGAGCGCCTGGAGCTCCGACCAGAAATCCCGGCCGAAGAGCACGGGATGACCCCGTTCGTCGTGATGCACGGGGAAGACAATGCGCCCGACAGCCGCCTTGGCCATCAGCACGCGCAGGGTGGATTCGGCGATCCAGGGCATGTCGCCCAGCAGCACCGCAATGGCCTCCCCTTTCCCACCCGCCAAGGCCCGCGCACCAGCCGCGAGGCTATGGCCCATGCCCTGCCCGGCGTCTTCGCAGAGGATGATGCTGCAGCCGTCCGGCAACCCCAGCGCCGCCGGGTCGTCCTCCGGGCGCAGCACCACATGCACCTCGTCGAACACCGTCCGGGCGCGCTCCAGGCTCGCCGCCAGCAGGGTGCGACCGTCAGCCAGGGTGGCGCGGCGCTTGTCGCTGCCGAAGCGGGTGCCGAAGCCGGCGGCGAGGATCAGGGCGGGGACATTGGGCATGCATCAACTCCCGGGGCGATGAAACTGTAGGGCCGATTTCAATCGCCAAGCAGGCCGAAGGTCTGCTCTGCAAGACCGAAGGGGGCAGCATAGCTGCCCTTGGCGAATGAGTTCGACCCTACAGGGACTCGTGCGACTGGACTCGTCCGATCAAACCCTTTCCCGCGCAATCCCATTGCGCACCCGCAGGATGTCCGCGAGCACCGCCAGGGCGATTTCGGACGGGGTCTTGCTGCCAAGGTTGAGGCCGATCGGGGCGATGATGCGCGCAAGCTCCGCCTCATTCAGGCCGCCGACCCGGCGCAGGCGCTCCATGCGCTTGGCGCTGGTGGCCATCGAGCCCATCACACCGATGTAGAACGCCTCGGTGCGCACCGCCTCGATCATCGCCAGGTCGTCGATCTTCGGATCGTGGGTCAGGGCGACCACGGCGGTGTCGGCGTGGCAGCCGCCCTGGCGGATGTATTCCGAAGGCAGCTCGCGGCGAATTTCCACGCCGGGCAACTCGACGCCCTGCAGCGCCTCTTCACGCGGGTCGCAGAGCACCACCTCGAAGCCCAGGCTCTGGCCAAACTCGGCGCATACCTGGGCCACAGTGGAATAACCCGCCAACAGCAAGCGCTGGGCGGCACCGACGCGCAGGTGCAGCAGGTCGCCCAGGCGCTCCACCCGCGGGCCATGCTCGCGGTCCGGCAACAGGCGCCGCGCGCCCTCAGGCAGGGAAACTTCGCGGATCAGCCGGCGCTGGCCGGCCAAGGCCGTTTCCAGCTCGCGCAGGTGGGCCTGGACATCGCAATCGGAAGGCAGGTTTTCCACCAGCACGTCGAGAATACCGCCGCAAGGCAGACGGATCGACGAGTGGGTATCGCTGCCGTCGCCATAGCGCACCAGTTGAACCGGCTCGGCGAAGGCACCGGCGACCAGGCGTTCGAGAAAGTCATCTTCCACGCAGCCACCGGACAGCGAACCGATCCAGTGCCCGTCGGCGGTGGCCGCCAGCAGGGAACCCGGCGCGCGGGGCGCCGAGCCATAGGTCGCGAGGACGGTGCAGAGCCACACGCGCTGGCCAGAAGCGGACCACTCCAGCGCCTTGCGCACCACCAGCAGATCGAGGTGTTGCATCGTGGGAAATACCCTAATCAGTGAGACGACAGGACCTCGCCGCGCAGCTCCGTCACCCGCTCCGGGCTCACCTCACCCTCAAGGCCGCCCCAGGTCTGACGCAGGTAATTGAGCAGGTCGCGCATCTGGCCGTCGTCGAGTTTATCCCTGAAGCCGGGCATTGGCTGCATCCGTTCGAAGCCGGTGAACTGCTGCTCGCGGATTCCGTCGTCGATCACCCGCAGCAGGTTGCGGGAATCCGCCAGGCGCAGGGTCGTGTTGCCGTTCATGGCAACCGCCACGTGTGGCACGCCCTCTCCCGCCGCGCCGTGGCAACCGGCACAGACGTTGAGGTAGTCCTGGCGCCCGCGAGCGGCGCTTTCGCCCAGTTCAGCCTCGGCCACGGCAGCGATCTTGCGCGGCGCCGGCGGCTCCTCGCCCAACAGGTAGGTGGCCATAGCGCGATGGTCGTCCTGCGGCAGGTACTGGGTGCTGTGGTGCAGCACCGGGTACATCTCGTTGAACACCGAGCCCTGGTCGCTGATACCGTGCCTGAGGAAGGTGGCCAGGTCATCCGTGGTCCAGCCACGCTCGGCCAGGTCCTTGGCCAGCAGGCTCGGGGCCTCGTAGCCGAGGATCACGCCGCCGGTCATGCGCAGGTCCTGCTGCAGGGCACCCAGCGCGTTACGCGGGGTATGGCACTCGCCGCAGTGGCCGAGCACTTCCACCAGGTACTGGCCGCGCTGCCACTCCTCGCCCTTGCCGTCGGCCGGTTCGAGCTGCACGCGGTTCTTGTAGAGCATGTTCCAGAAGGTCATGCCGAAGCGCACGTTGAAGGGGAAGGCCAGGTCGGTCTTCGGGCTCGGCTTGGCGATGGGCTCCAGGCTCATCAGGTAGGCGTAGATGGCGTCGGAGTCTTCACGCTTGAGCAGGTGATAGGAGGTGTAGGGCATGGCCGGGTACAGCTTGCCACCGTCCTTGCGCTCGCCCTGGGTCACGGCCTTGTAGAACTCTTCGGCGCTGTAGTCACCGATGCCATGCTCCTTGTCCGGAGTGATGTTGGTGCCGTAGATGGTGCCGAACGGTGACACCAGCGGCAGGCCGCCAGCGTACTCGGCACCGCCTTCGATGCTGTGGCAGGCCACGCAGTCGGCGGCTCGGGAAAGGTACTTGCCGCGCTCGATCAGCGCCTTGGCCACCGGCTGTTCAGCGGCTTGGGCGGCCAGGGGCAGCAGCAGGGCTGCGAGGAGAAACGAGCGCATCCTCAACCCTCCTTGACCAGGCCGAGGCCTTCTACCACTTCGCGCGCAGCCTTGTAGTAGCGGACATAACCGGTGCAGCGGCAGATGTGGTTGCCCAGGGCGTGTTCGATCTCCCCGTCCAGTTCGCTGCGCTTGACCGGCTGGCGCTGGAGCTTTTCCACCAGCACAGTGGCGGCGTTGACGTAGCCGGGGGTGCAGTAGCTGCACTGGAAGGCGAACTGGTCGATGAACTTCTGCTGGATCGGATTCAGTTCGGTCACTTCGCCCTTGGCATCCCGCTTGGCGTGGCCTTCGATGGTGCGCACCTTCTTGCCGTCGAAGAAGTGCGCGCCGGTGATGCAGGTGCGGATCTCCTCGCTGGTGCCATCCGGTTTGTCGAGGATCGCCACGCAGGCGTGGCAGATGCCCTGACCGCAACCCAGACGCGAGCCGGTGAGGTTCAGGTGTTCGTGGAGGAACTCGATCATCATCAGGTCGTCGTCCACGGTGAAGGGACCGACGGCCTGGCCGTTGAGGGTCATGCTGAGGGCGCGCTTAGCCATGGAGGGCCTCCTTGATGCGGGCCGGAGTCAAGGGAAGGTCGCGCAGGCGCTTGCCGGTGGCGTGGGCCACGGCGTTCACGATGGCGCCGACGACGGGGATCATCACCACTTCGGCAATCCCCTTGGCCGGGTCGCTGGGCGACAGCGGCGGGAGAATTTCAGCGGTCTGTTTCCACACTGCGCAGTCCTTGGCGCGGGGCAGCTGGTAACGGTTGAAGTTCCAGGTGCCTTCGCCGGGGCCGCCCTCATACAGCGGCATGTCTTCCAGCAGTGCGTGGCCGATGCCCATGGCGATGCCGCCTTCGAGCTGGCCGAGCACCAGTTCGGGCACGATCACCCGGCCGCACTCCAGCCAGGAATGGTGGTTGATCACCCGCGCCTCACCACTGCCCTTGTTCACCTTCACTTCCACCAGCGTCGCCACCGGGCTGTAGTAGGTGACCATGGCGTTGTTCAGCTGGGTCGGCGGATAGCTGATGGCGGTACGGTCCAGCAGGTGGTAGCCGTGGCTGGTCATCTTCGCCTTCTTCTCCTTGGTAGCACCGTCACCGTACTTGACGGCCACGGCGTCCAGCGGGAAGGTGTCGCGCTTGCCGTCAATGTCGAACTCGCCCTCGGCCCAGGCCCAGCGGTTGAAACCGTGGACGCTGACGCCCGTGACCAGGCCCAGCTCGTGGGCCTTGTGCGCCAGCAGCTCGAAGGGGATCGGCGGCAGACCGTTGGCGGTCAGCTTGCCTTCCACCCAATGGGCGTCCTCGCGGCGTACCACGTAGGGGTTGGCCAGGCCGCCGAACTCCCCGCGCCCCCAGATGGCCAGCGCCGCCGGCCACAGGCCGTGATTGAAGAGGATGCGCGCGGCCTCGCGGGTGCCATGGCCGGAGTAGTAAGCGGAGTTGGTCGCCGACGACGGCGAAGCCAGCTTGCCGACCCAGCGCGGGTTCTTCAGCGCGGCATCCTGCTCGGTCTGGCTGATCAGGTAGGGGTTGCCGCTGGTGGTCAGGTCCAGCTCGGCCCACTCGGTGACGCCGGTGCGGATTTCATGCGCCGGGCGACCCAGGTAGTCGGCCACCAGCAGAGCCTGGGAGGTGGCCATGCCGGTGCCCATATCGATGGCGATCTGGCGCAGCATCACGCGGCCGTCGGCGGTGAACTCCAGGCTCGCCATGGGTGCCTCGGAGCCGGTGCCGAAGTCCTTCTGGCAGATGGCGAAGCCGACGCCGTAGTAGTTGTCCGGGTCCTTCGCCTCTTCCTCGCGCTTGCGGGTGTCGCGGTTCTTCCAGACCTCGTGCTGCGCGGCCTTGTCGAGGATTTCCTCAAGGCGCAGGGCACCAGCCGGAATCGCACCCTGAGTGTTCTTCATGCCGGACTTGAAGACGTTCTTGCGACGCAGTTCGATGGGGTCCACGCCCAGGCGCTCGGCGACTTCGTCCACCATCATTTCGGTGGCGGCCATGGTCTGCAGGGTGCCGTAGCCGCGCATGGAGCCAGCTTCGACGCCACGGGAGTGATAGGCAGTGGCAGCCAGGTCGCTCTGCGGCAGGTAGTAGATGGACTGCGCGGCGGTGGCGCCCACCGCCGCGACCGACGGGCTGTAGTTGATGCGTCCGCCACCGTCGACATCCATATGGGCGCGGAAGATCTGGAACGACAGGTCGTCCTTCTTCACCGCCAGTTGGTAATGCATGTCGAAGGGGTGACGCTTGATACCGCTCTGGAACTGCTCGTAGCGGTCATTGGCCAGACGCACCGGCACGCCGTCGCCGTAAATTGCCGCCAGGGCGGCGTAGAACACGAAGATGTTGTTGTCCTTGGAGCCGTAGCCCACGGTGTAACCGGGGTGCATGTTCAGCGTCGCGACCTTGAAGCGCGACGGCGCCAGCATGTGCGCGGTCTGCTCGGCCACCTCGAAGGGGCACTGGGTGGCCACGACGAAATGCAGGGTGCCGGTGGCCGGGTCGTACCAGCCGTTGCCGTTGTCCGCTTCCAAGGCAGCCGGCTCAATGGACTGAGTCTTGAAGCGTTCGTCAAAGACCATCCAGCCTTCCGGCGGATTGGCCAGCTTCGATTGCATCTGCTCGGCGTGGTAGATGCCCTGGGCGGTGAGATCGCCAGCCGGGTTGCCAGCGCCCCAGGTCGGTTTGCGCTCGCGGATCAGCGGGAACAGCATGCTGTCCTTCAGGCTGGAGAAGGTATCCGCCTCAAAGGGCGTGGCGCCGCCAACGCGGACGAAACGGAAGCTGCCATAGGGGTCGCGCTGGTAGAGCGGGGCCTTGGCGCCGTAGCGGATCACCTTCTCGTTGAACTTGAGGATGTTCTTCGCCCGGCGGAAGCGGTCGAAATCCTTCCAGATCAGCAGCGCGACCGGGTGGCCGATGAACATCGGCACCTGGCCTTCCGGTAGGAAGGGATCGGGGCTGTGGCCTTCGGGGAAGGCGATACCGTCGCGCGCCAGATCGGCGGCCGTCACCACGCGATCCGGTTTCAGCGCTTCGCCCAGCATCGACAGATCGAAACCTTGATAGAGCTCGTCAGCACGGGTGGCCTTGAGCAGCAGCGCATGGCCCTGCTGCTGCGGCCAGCCCGGCATGTCCTTGGCGCGGATATCACGGGAGAACACCTTGCCGCCGCAGACCTTGCTGACGCCGTCGATCCGGCCACGGGCCTGGCCACCCGCCGTGTACCAGGGCTCGGGTGTGCGCGTGACCTGCTCTTCGAACAGCGCGGCGAAGGCCTTGCTGCCCAAGGGAGCAAGAGTGATGCCGATACCGGCGACGACGCTGCCTTGCAGGAAGGCGCGGCGGGATAACTCGGGAGTGGACATGCCCGTTCCTCATCGACCGGCGTTGGCCGGCCCTTTTCTTTGTGCAAAACACGGTTGTCGGCCCCCCGGGGAGAAGGGTCGTCGATATGAGCGTAGTCGGAGGGATGAACCTGACTTGAAAGTCAAATTCTATCGAAATCACTGACAGACACAAAGGAAAAATCTGTCTCTTTGGTCAGAAATTTCCGAGAAGCAGGCGCTGATCGAACGCTCTGTTCGGCAAATGCAACCGCATGTTTCAGCCATCGTGCTAGGCTGCGCTACCGTTAGCAGCCTAAGCTTTTTCGGATATGTTTCAGCCCCTTCTCCTACGCCACCATCGTCCCTTCCTGGCCTTCTGGTTCGCTCGCGTCTGTACGGCAAGCGGCTTCCAGATGATCACAGTCGCCATCGGCTGGCACATCTACGAACTCACCGGCAACGTGCTCGACCTGGGCCTGGTAGGCCTGGTGGAGTTCCTGCCGCGCGTGCTGTTCATGCTGCATACCGGGCACGTGGCTGATCGCTTCGACCGCCGCCGCGTCGCCGCCCTCTGCCAGGTATTGCAGGCCCTGGTGGCTGGGGCGCTGGTGTTCGCCAGCGCCACCGACAACGCCAGCCGCGAGCTGATCTTCCTCATGGCCTTCATCCTGGGCGCCGCGCGCGCCTTCGAGATGCCGGCTACCCAGGCACTGTTGCCCAACGTGGTGCCCAAGGAGCTGTTCCCCCGTGCGGTGGCCGCCTCGGCCTCGGCGATGCAGGCGGCGACCATCGTCGCACCGGCCCTCGGCGGCCTGCTCTATGCCTTCGGCAGCCTGTGGGTCTACGGCCCGACGGCGGTTCTATACATCGCCGCCTGCGTCCTGATGCTGGGGCTTTCGAGCAGCCAGCAGCAAGCCAACAAGGCGCCGGCCAACCTGGAGAACCTGCTGGCGGGCATCCGCTTCATCCGCAGCCGGCCAGACATCCTAGGCGCGATCTCCCTGGACCTCTTCGCCGTATTGCTGGGTGGCGCCACCGCCCTGCTCCCGGTGTTCGCCAAGGACATCCTGCTCACCGGCCCCTGGGGCCTGGGCCTGTTGCGCTCGGCCCCGGCCGTCGGCGCCTTGCTGATGTCCTTCTGGCTGGCACGCTTCCCCATCGAGCGCAATGTGGGCCGGATCATGTTCACCTCGGTCGGGATCTTTGGCGTGGCGACCATCGCCTTCGGCCTGTCCACCTCCTTCTGGTTCTCCCTGGCGGTGCTGGCGGTGCTCGGCGCAGCGGACATGATCAGCATGGTGATCCGCGGCGCCTTCGTGCAGCTGCACACCCCGGACGAGATGCGCGGCCGCGTCAGCGCGGTGAACGGGCTGTTCATCGGCGCGTCCAACCAGTTGGGTGAGTTCGAGTCCGGCGTCACCGCGGCCTGGTTCGGCACCGTGCCCGCGGTGGTGATGGGGGGTGTCGGTACGCTGATCGTGACCGGCCTGTGGATGAAGCTGTTCCCGAGCCTGGCCAAGCGGGACAAGCTGCACTGAGCTGAGCCTGGGCGAGGGCTCTTGTAGGGTCGAATGCATTCGCCAAGGGCGGCGCAGCTGACCCCGGAATGTCCGCAGGGCAGCCCTTCGGGCTGCTTGGCGATTGAAATCGCCCCTACAGCAAATGAATTCGCCCCTACAGATGGCGATTCGTCCCAATCACTCCACCAGCATCGCCTTCGCCACCTCGTTGCGCTTGGCCTTGCCACACAGTTGCTCTACCAGGGTCAGCGCGAAGGCCAGGGCAGAGCCCGGTCCCTGGGCGGTGATGCAGTTGCCGTCGACCACCACCGGCTGGTCGACGAAGGCGCAACCGGACAGCCGGTCACTGAAGGCCGGGTAGCAGGTCATGCGGCGCTGGCGCAGCACGCCGTAGGGCTGCAGGGCCATGGCCGGGGAGGCGCAGATGGCCGCGAAGAAACGGCCGGCCTTGGCCTGCTGGCGGACCTTCTCGGCCAGCGGCTCGTGCTCGCCCAGGCGCTGGGCGCCGGGCATGCCGCCGGGCAGGACGATCAGGTCGTAATCCTGGGCCAGCACGTCCAGCAGCATGGTGTCGGCTGTCAAACGAGTGCCGCGGGCCAGGGTGATCATCCGGCGGGTTTCGATGCTGGCCACCACCGTCTTGATGTCGGCGCGCCGCAGCACGTCGATCAGGGTCACGGTTTCCAGGTCTTCAACGCCTTCGGCAACGGCGATCAGGGCCTGGAGATGAGGTTGGGTATGCATGGTGTTCTCCTTTTCCAGGAAACCGAAGCTGTCCGTCCGGTCACAAATTCACCGCTCCGGGGCGAGCTGGTATGATGCGCGCCTTTTTTCAGACTGGCAGAGAAAAGTCCATGGCGCCCGCGTGCGCCGTGCATTTGTGCTTTGCTTTTCGCCAGCTGAGTGACAACGACGCAGTGCGTCACGGGGAGCCCACACATGCTGGAAAAGCTGTTCCAACTCAAGGCGCACGACACCAATGTGCGCACCGAGGTCCTGGCCGGTCTGACGACCTTCCTGACGATGGCCTACATCCTCTTCGTCAACCCGGCCATCCTCGGCGAGACCGGCATGGACAAGGGTGCGATCTTCGTCGCCACCTGCCTTGCAGCCGCTATCGGCTCGGCCACCATGGCGCTGATCGCCAACTACCCCATCGCCCTGGCGCCCGGCATGGGCCTGAACGCCTTCTTCACCTACACCGTAGTCCTGCAAATGGGTCACACCTGGCAGGTAGCCCTGGGCGCCGTGTTCCTCTCCGCCTGCATGTTCTTCGTGCTCTCGGTATTCAAGATCCGCGAGTGGATCATCAACAGCATCCCACTGGAGCTGCGCTCGGCCATCGCCGCCGGCATCGGCCTGTTCCTCGGGCTGATCGCCCTGCAGAAGGCCGGCATCGTCGCCGCCCACCCGGTGACCATGCTGACCGTCGGTGACCTGACCAAGCCCGAGCCGATCCTGGCCGTGCTCGGCTTTTTCCTGATCGTCGCCCTGGAAGCCCGCAAGGTGACCGGCGCCGTGCTGATCGGCATCCTCCTGGTGACCATCGCCGGCATCGCGCTGGGCGTCTCCCAGTTCGGGGGCATCTTCTCCATGCCGCCGTCGCTGGCCCCCACCTTCCTCCAGCTGGACATCAAGGGGGCGCTGGAAATCGGCCTGGTGAGCGTGATCTTCGCCTTCCTCTTCGTCGACCTGTTCGACAACTCCGGTACCCTCATCGCCGTGGCGAAGAAGGCCGGCCTGATGCGCGCCGATGGCTACATGCCGAAGATGGGCCGAGCCCTGATCGCCGACTCCACCGCTGCGATGGGCGGTTCCCTGCTGGGTACCTCCACCACCACCAGCTACATCGAGTCCGCTGCGGGCGTCAGCGCTGGCGGCCGCACGGGCCTGACCGCGCTCACCGTGGCCGTGTTGTTCCTGCTGGCGCTGTTCCTCTCGCCGCTGGCGGGTAGCGTGCCGGCCTTCGCCACCGCCCCGGCACTGTTCTTCGTCGCCGTGCTGATGGCCTCGGGCCTGGCCGAGATCGACTGGAGCGACCTGACCACTGCCGCCCCCGTGCTGATCACCACCCTGGCCATGCCGTTCACCTATTCCATTGCCGATGGCATCGCCTTCGGTTTCATCGCCTGGGCCGCGATCAAGACCCTCGCCGGCCGCTATAAAGAGCTGAGCCCGGCGCTGGTGATCCTCGCGGTGCTCTTTGTTATCAAGATGGGTTTCTTCCACTGATGAGTCGTCCCCAGTTCGACCCGGCGGCCTACACCGCCCAGCTTGCCGAGAAGACGCAGCGCCTGAAGGCGCTGCTGGCGCCCTTCGATGCCCCGGAACCAGACGTCTTCGAATCCCCCCGCGAGCACTATCGCCTGCGCGCCGAATTCCGCCTGTGGCGCGAGACCGGCAGCGAAAACCGCCACTACGCGATGTTCGAAGCCGGCGACAAGTTCACCCCGGTAATGATCGACGACTTCCCCATCGCCAGCCGCCGCATCAACGAACTGATGCCGCGCCTGAAAGCCGGCTGGCAAGCGAGCAAGGTGCTGTCCTTCAAGCTGTTCCAGGTGGAGTTCCTGACCACCCTGGCCGGCGATGCGCTGATCACGCTCTGCTACCACCGCCCGTTGGACGACGCCTGGCAGGCCGAAGCCGAGACGCTGGCCGCCGAACTGGGTGTGAGCCTGGTAGGTCGTTCCAAGGGCAAGCGCATCGTCATCGGCCGCGACTATGTCGAGGAAGCACTGACCGTTTCTGGCCGGGTGTTCCGCTATCGTCAGCCGGAGGGGGCCTTCACCCAGCCCAACGGCGAGGTGAACCAGAAGATGCTGGGCTGGGCCTTCGACGTGCTGGGCGATCGCCAGGACGACCTGCTGGAGCTCTATTGCGGCAATGGCAACTTTACCCTGCCGCTGGCTACCCGCGTGCGCAAAGTGCTGGCCACCGAGATCAGCAAGACCTCGGTGAACGCCGCCCTCGCCAACTTGGCCGAGAACGCTGTGGATAACGTGACTCTGGTGCGCCTGTCCGCCGAGGAACTGACCGAAGCGCTGAACGAAGTGCGCCCGTTCCGCCGCCTGGCGGGTATCGACCTCAAGAGCTATGAGTTCGGCAGCGTCTTCGTGGACCCGCCCCGCGCCGGTATGGACCCGGACACCTGCGAACTGACCCGCCGCTTCGACCGTATCCTCTATATCTCCTGCAATCCGGAGACCCTGACGGCGAACATCCAGCAGCTCAGCGACACCCACAAGGTGGTGCGCTGCGCCCTGTTCGATCAGTTCCCCTACACGCACCACATGGAATCGGGCGTGCTGCTGGAGCGGCGCTGAGTTCGGTGGTGGCTCGATGAAACTTACCCCCCTGACTACAGAACCGTAGATCCGGGGTGGGCACGAAGGGTGGATCGATAAAGCGTGATCCACCCGGAATTCAGGAAGAGGAGCTGGGAAGCCTAGGCCCCATCCAGCTTGCGTAGCGCGGCAAAGGCCAGCCCCGCCGACACGACCTCGAACAGCAGCGCGTAGAGGTTGAAGGTCTGCCCCAGGCTGCCGTCCAACCAGAGGCCGCTGATCCGCCCCAAGGCGAGGGCGACATAGATGAGCACCAGCAGATCCAGTGCTGCCCGCGCCAATTGCAGGCGCAGTTGGGCCAGCAGCAGGAAGGCAGCGATGCCCAGCTGCAGACAGCCGTAATAAGCGCGCACATCGGTCACCGCCGAAGGGTCCATCAGCAGCATGCCGCTGAGGCTGGCCATTTCTTCCGGGCGGATGAAATACGCCAGCCCGAAGCCAGCAAGAATGAGGGCCTGCAGGCCCAGCAGGATGCGGGTGAAGAGCATCGTCTGGTCTCGCAACAAGGTCAGGAAAAAGCATAGGCCGCTCCGGAACAGTCTGATACAGAGCTTTGCTTGGGCCTGGAAAGGTGCAGCGCTATCCTGCATGTCTTTGTCCCCGGCCTGTCTGGCCGCAAGGAGTCCCCATGCGTTCCCTCCTCCTGCTCACCACCCTGCTGGCCGGCATCGCCCAGGCTGCCGAGCCCATCACCATGGACGTCTACCGTGACCCGAACTGTGGCTGCTGCAAGGCCTGGATCAGCCACCTGCGGGACAACGGCATCCAGGTCCGCGACCACGAGGAAAGCGATATGGCGGCAGTGAAAATGCGCGTCGGCGTGCCCTACCAGCTCGGCTCCTGCCACACCGGCGTGGTAGACGGTAAGTTCGTCGAAGGCCATGTGCCGGTCAGCGATGTGCTCAAGCTGCGCGAGCGCCCCGACCTGTTGGGCGCTGCCGTACCGGGCATGCCGGTGGGTTCCCCCGGCATGGAAATGGGCGACCGGCAGGACGCCTACCAGGTGATCGGCGTTGCCCAGGGTGGCAAGCTGAGCGTGCTCAGCGAGTATCCTGCCCGCTGAACCCGAGCATCCCCTCAGACGGCCGCTTGAAGCGGCCGTTTTCTTTTCCCTGGAGCCTGAAATGGAATACTGGCAAGTCGATGTGTTCGCTGAACGGGTCCTGGCCGGCAACGGCCTGGCGGTCTTCCCCGACTGCAGCGGACTCTCCCCCACCGCCATGCAGGCACTGACCCGCGAGCTGCGGCAGTTCGAGTCGATCTTCCTGGCGCCGCTGGAGGCCCCGAACGCCTTCTCCGCCCGCGTGTTCACGGTGGAAGAGGAACTACCCTTCGCCGGCCATCCGATCCTGGGTGCCGCGGCCCTGCTGCATCACCTGCATGGCGGCAAGTCAGACGCCAACTGGCTGCTCCAGCTATCGGAGAAGCAGGTGCGCATTGCCACCCGCCGCCAGGGCAAGGGCTTTTACGCAGAAATGGACCAGGGCATCGCCGCGTTCGGCCAGATTTTGGACGATTCCGCCGCCGATGCCTTCGCCGCCGCCTTTGGCAGCGAGCGTGACGGCCGCTACCCGGCCCAGGTGGTCAGCACCGGCCTGCCCTACCTGCTGTTGCCAGTGACGGCTGCCGGCCTTGCTGCGGCGAAACAGCGAGAATTGCTGGAAGACGCCCTGGCCGGTATAGGCGCCGCCTTCGTCTTCCTGATGGACGTGGACGCCCGCGAAGGTCGCACCTGGGACCCGCTCGGCGTGGTCGAGGACATTGCCACCGGCAGCGCCGCAGGCCCGGTGGCCGCCTGGCGTGTGGCGCAGGGGTTGGAGCGCGCCAACCAGCCGTTCACCCTGGCCCAGGGCCGCTTCCTCGGCCGCCCAAGCCGGCTTGATGTATGCGTTACCACAGACGGAAATGTGCTGGTGGGCGGTGAGGTTCAACTGCTGGCCCATGCCCGCCTGCTGCCGACCCCGGCCGAACTGGGCTGACGACCGGGCTGGCGGTGCCCGCCTCCAGCGTCAACACTGATTAACTCGCCTTTCGAATGGAGAGTGGTCATGCGCTGGCAACGTGCGCGTCGCAGCGACAACGTACAAGACGCCGGAGGCGCAGGGGGCGGCATGCGCCTGGGCGGTGGCAAGGGATTGGGCCTGGGCGGTATCGCGATCGTGGTCGTGGTGGCGCTGCTGATGGGCGAGGACCCGCTGCAGATCCTCGGCCAGATCACCCAGCAGAACGCCTCGGTCAATCCCCAACAGCAATCAGCCATGCCCAGTGGTACGCCGGAAGAGCGCGAGTTCGTCAGCGCCATCCTCGGTGACACCGAGGACACCTGGCGCGCCATCTTCCAGGCCGCCGGTCGCCAGTATCAGGACCCGACCCTGGTGCTGTTCAACGGTGGCGTGCAATCGGCCTGCGGCTTCGCCTCGTCGGCGGTCGGCCCCTTCTATTGCCCGGGAGACCGCAAGGTCTACCTGGACCTGGACTTCTTCGAGGAAATGGCCAGCCGCTTCCAGGCCGCTGGGGACTTCGCCCAGGCCTATGTGATCGCCCATGAAGTGGGCCACCACGTGCAGACCCTGCTAGGCGTTTCCGCGAAGGTTAACGCGGCCCGCCAACGCGGAGAACGGGTGGAGGGCGACAACGGCCTGCTGGTACGCCAGGAACTCCAGGCCGACTGCCTGGCCGGCGTCTGGGCCTTCCACGCACAGAAGCGCCTGAACTGGCTGGAACCTGGCGATCTGGAAGAAGCCCTCAACGCCGCCAACGCCATCGGCGACGACCGCCTCCAACGCCAGGCTCGCGGCCAGGTGGTGCCGGACTCCTTCACCCACGGGACGTCGGAGCAGCGGGTGCGCTGGTTCAAGATGGGGTTCGAGAAGGGGGAAGTGGGGCGGTGTGATACGTTTTCGACGGCGAGGCTCTGAGCTGGGAGTCCGAGTGGGCGGATGCATCCCTCACCCCCGGCCCCTCTCCCGAAGGGAGAGGGGTGACTTCGGGCACCGCCCCCGATGTCAGCCGGTCGCTTCGGCGTCGAGCTGAGCACCGAAGCAGCCCCCCCTCTCCCTCTGGGTGAGGGGTTGGGGGTGAGGGAAGCCCAGCGACCGCTCCAA